>JBAYZM010000049.1:0-12330 GCA_041672515.1 Arcobacteraceae bacterium | reverse complement strand
TAAGATTTTAGATTGTTCCGCCATAGATTTGTCCGCAATTTGTAATAAAGCAATTGCAGAGTTACCGTTGTCAATTCCTTGATTAATAGAAGTTGCTTGAGTTCTAAGTTTATCCGCAATCGCCAAACCTGAACCATCGTCAGCAGCTTTGTTAATTCTCACACCAGTACTTAATTTCTCTAACGAACTTTGCATAAGTCTATTTGTATTTTGTGCAGCTTCTTGCGCATTAAGCGAAGATACATTTGTATTGATTCTCATAATAAATCCTTTTTGATTATGACACATTGTAAATTGTACAATTTACACCCACAACATTCTTGTATTATCAAGCATAGAGTCTATTCAAAAAGAAAACTCTTCGGAATCAATCGACCCCTAATTTACAGCAGAAGTATGTCATACCAATTCTTAATATTTGTTTAAAATTAAACTATTAAAAAGAAATGTTTATTGTCATTTTTAAGGGATAATTAACGAATACAGAGGACTTTATTGGAAACTGAAGCGTTAAAATTAAGAGTTTAGGGATTAAAGAAATAAAAAAAGTCCAAATCAGTTTGATTTGGACTTTTAAAAGGTAAGGAGAAAAGGCTTAAAAAACGTTTATAAAAAAGTACGCATTTTTGACTATTGCAGTAATCGTAAAACGTTTTGTTGAACTTGATTTGCTTGACTCATTGCAAATGTTCCAGCTTGGGCAATAATATTTTGTTTGTTAAAGTTAGCACTTTCTGCTGCATAATCAACATCTCTGATAATAGATTCAGCTGCTTTAACGTTAGTTGCTTGAGTCATTAAGTTTCGCACCGCAGACTCCACTTGATTTTGGGTAGACCCGATGTCGGCTCTGTAAACGTTCAGTTTGGTAATTGCAGAATCCACAACCGATTGGAACTCTGCTGCTCTTGTTTTTAAATCTTCTGCATTCATAGTAGCTGATGTTACAGCCAATGAAAGTCCAGTAAGAGCAAGACCAGTTGTATTAGCAGATATGGCAGTTGCCGTAACCATATCGCTTGCTTTTTCACCAATTTGAAATGAAAGTGAACTTGAACTTGAAATTCCATCTGCACCAGAAATTAACTGACGACCATTGTAGTTGGTTTGTTTTCCAATGTTGTTTAATTGCTCCAATAATTTAGAGATATCTTTTGCAATCGCTTGACGACCAGCACTAGAAGTAGTATCGGTGTTGGCTTGAATTAATTTGGCTTTAATGGTATCTAAAATTTTAGATTGTTCTGACATTGACTTATCTGCAATTTGCAATAGTGCAACTGCAGAGTTACCATTATCAATTCCTTGGTTTAAAGAAGTTACCTGTGTTCTAAGTTTATCTGCAATGGCTAAACCTGAAGCATCATCGGCTGCTTTATTGATACGTAATCCTGAACTTAATTTTTCTAACGAGTTATTAAGCAGTTTGTTCGTATTGCTGTTTGCTTCTTGCGCATTTAACGAAGCGATATTTGTATTGATTCTCATGACTTACCCTTTTTCATTTTATGCTATAAGATTAACCTAATTTGTATTGGCTAGTCAACCAAATGAAAGGGATTTTTCCCATAAAATATAACAATTTTATAAAAAAAATAACACTTAAAGCTAAGATTAAGAAAAGTACACACAAAGAGCGTTAACTGTTATACAATTCTTTATTTTTGCTTTTCTAAAATAACACCACACTCAATATGCTTTGTGTAGGCAAATTGGTCAAAAAGAGCAAAGTGTTTTATGGTGTGTGTCGTTGTGAGTTCTTCTAAATCCCTTTGTAGAGTTTGGGCATTACATGAAATATAAATAATTTGTTCAAAGCTTTTGGCTAAATTACGGGTTGTTTCATCTAATCCTGCTCGTGGAGGGTCCACAAAAAGAGTAGTTCGTTGGTGGTGGTTGGTTGATGTTGCAAAGGAGTAGGCATCTAAGTTTACCTCTTTTAGCCGGTTAAACTCTCTGCTCTTGTTTAACCCTTGTACAAACTCTTCACTGCTCATGCGTATAAATTCAATATTAGTGACACTATTCAGTTCACAACTTTCTTTGGCGGATTTAATCGAGGTTTTTGATATTTCAGTGGCTAATACTTTTGTAAATACTGTAGAAAGAGGAATCGTAAAATTTCCTCCTCCACAATACAACTCACACAAATCTCCACCTGAAGTAATATGGTTTAATACCCACGCAATCATTTGGCTATTGACCTTTTGATTGGGTTGGGTAAAGGCTCCTTCATATTGTTTTATTTTGAAAGTTTTGGAATGAATTGCAAATTCATTGATACAATAATCTTCACTTAATATCAGTTTTTGACCTCGTGAACGACCAATAATTTTTATGTCCAACTCTTTTTCTAATATTTTTGCTTTATTTGCCCATTCTTCATCGAGTTTTTTGTGGTAAATAAGCGTAACTAAGGTTTTATCCGTTGTGGTGCTTAAAAACTCTATTGAAAAGAGTTTTATTTTAAACCTATCATCTTGTTGTAAGGCTTCTAATAATTTGGGCATTAGCTTTGCAATGTTAGGATGAACCATTGAACAAGATTTTATTTCAAGAATATTTCTTTTAAAATCGTTCATAGCATAAGAGAGTTTGATGGTGTCATTTTCATCAAAGGTTTTCCAAATTCTAAACTCCGCACGACTTCTAAAATGGGTGGAGTCACTTTTTATAATATCAAATGAATGAATATTAAATGGTTTAAATCTATCTTTTTCTATTTCTACTTTGTAGTTAAGTTGCTCTTCATACGTATATTCGTATAACGTACAACTTCCACATTTTGAAAAATATTCACAATTCATTCATTTCCTTCATGGTTTTAATACACTATTATAATAAAATCAATATAATACCCTCATGAAAACATCTGTAAAAACATCTTGGCAAGAAAAACTGCATGAACTTTTAAATTGCGATTTAAAGACACTTTATCCGCTTGCTCGAAGTCTGAACAGAAAGTTATACTTTTTTGTGGGACCTACGAACAGTGGTAAAACCTATAAAGCCATGAGCGAACTTAAAAACGCTGATTGTGGAATTTACTTAGCCCCTTTACGATTACTCGCGCTTGAAGGGTATGAGAGTTTAAAAAAAGAGGGCATCAAAGCCACGTTAATAACGGGGGAAGAACAAATCTTTGATGAAGACGCCTCGTATGTTTGTTCTACGATTGAAATGGTGGATTTTAATATGGATGTCGATGTAGCAATTATCGATGAAGTCCAAATGCTTGACGATGTGGACCGAGGTTGGGCTTGGGTGAATGCTATTATTGGAACGCCTGCTAAAAAAATCATTATGACCGGCAGTGTCAATGCCCTTGAAGCCATTAAAAAAATCGCAGCGTATTTGGATGAAGAGCTTGAAGTCGTACGATGCAAACGGAAAAATCCGTTAGAACTTTTAGATCAACCCATTGTTTTACGAGATTTACAAGCCGGAACGGCGCTGATTGCTTTTAGCAGAAAAGATGTTTTAATGTACAAACAAAAACTGCAAAAGTACCATAAAGTTTCCGTTATTTATGGCAATCTCTCCCCTGAAGTACGCCGTGATGAAGCCAGACGATTCAGACACGGTGAAAGTGATATCTTAATTGCCACCGATGCCATTGCCATGGGATTAAACTTGCCGATTAAAACCATTTTATTTACCACGTGTGAAAAATTTGATGGAGTACAACGACGGCTTATTAGTCCCAATGAGATTATTCAAATTGCTGGTCGTGCGGGGCGATATGGGCATCATGAAAAAGGGTTTATTGGGGCTACGAATAAAAAAACACTTTCTCAAGTGCATGAGTTATTTAACACCCCCGTAAGAACGATAAAACCGCCTTTTAATGTCAAAGCCAACAATGAACAACTCGAAGCCATTGCTTCGCATTTGCAAACAAAAAGTTTGACCAAAATTTTGAAGTTTTTTAAAGACAACATGAGTTTTAGTGGACCTTTTGTAGCAGCAAATATCAGTTCCATGATCGAAGCATCGCTTATTGTCGATGAAAGAGATTTAAAACTGCAAGACAAATATATGTTGGCACAAGCACCCATTACGACTAAATCGATGATTATAAAACAAGCCTATGAAGCTTATGTGAGTGCGGTATTAAAAAATAAAGTCGTACGATACAAGCCATCTATCACCGTACCAAAAGTGGCAAAAACTCAAAAAGATTTATTGCAAGTAGAAGATGAAGTGAAAAAGATTTCATTGTATCTTTGGCTGTCGTATAAACTGCCTACATTGTTTTGTGATGGGATTAAAGCCTCTATGATGAGGAACTCTTTGAATAAATTTATTGAAACCTCTTTAAAAAGTAATATCAAGTTTGAAGAGGTAAACCGAAATAATGATGATAAAATAAGAGACTTTAAATCCAAAAAAAGAGTATTTGAGAACAAAGATGGTTTTAGAAAAAAAAGACGTTTTGAACCCAAATAAAGCACAACCCACTTTGGCTAAGGAAAGAGAATGTTGAGATTAATCAAATCAAAAACAAGCAACAATGATACTTTACATAAAGAGTTAATCAAAGAGTTGCATCATAATGTCTTTGATGAAAAGAAAATAGCAAAACTTCTAAAAAATCAAACAATCAATATTAATGCCGTCGATGAAAAAGGGAAAACCTTACTCTTTGATTTGGTCAAAAAACGAAAATTGGAGTCGGTTAGATTTTTGATTAAGCAAGGCTTGCAGGTCAATGCGGAAGACCATTATGGTAAAACGATTTTAAATGAAGCCATTAATGTAGACGATGGTATCATGATTCGTTTTTTGCTTGAAAATGGGGCGAGTATTAATCATATCAATAAATCAAAACGTACCATTATGCAAGATTTAGCTTTAGAGGGCAATGTAAAAGCGTTTAAACTTTTAATGATACGCCAACCCAATTTGCATCACAAAGATTTGTATCAAAGAAATGTGTTGTTTGATGCCATTGAAGGGGGCAATCTTGAAATTGTCAAAGAAGTCATACATGAATTCAGTGAAGAAGATTTAAACAGCGTCGATGTTGATGGGCGTACAGCTTTGTTTTATGCAGTTTTAAAAGAAGACCCAACCATTGCAAAAATGCTCATAAACTATGGAAGTGATGTTAATATTGTTGATGTACGAGAACAAAATGTGTTGTTTAATGCCGTTATTTTAGGAGCACAAAACAGTGAAGTTGTTGAACTTTTAATTAAAAAAGGAATCAACTTAGAGCATGAAGATAAAGCAGGATTTACGATTTTAGATGAGTTTTTAAAACTCTTAGAAATTTGCAAAAATCCAGTGGATGATATAAACAGTAAATACCGATTTGTCAATGTTGAGCGTAATTATTTGAGGTTAATGTCCGTATTAATAGAAAACGGTTTAAAAATAAATCAACCCGATAAAATGGGTAAAACGGTGTTATACAAAGAAATCTTCAAAAAAAATTATGAGGTGATAGATTTTTTAATCACTGCAGGAATGGAAGTTGATATCGTTGACAATGAGGGACGTACGATTTTATTTGATGTCATTTTTGATGGCTTAAATGCTTTGGATATGATTGAGTATTTAGTCAAAAAAGGGGCGAATATTGATCATAGAGACAATGAACAAAGAAGCATAGTTGATGACTTGGTTGAGCTTATTTTGATTCAACAAAATGGTAAATCGCCAAGAAATAAACGCTTTTTAGATATCAAACAGCAAGAAAACTATTTTGAACTTTTACGAAGAGTGTTATTAACCTATAAACCTAAAGTGAATCGACCTAAAAACAACGGACAAACCATTGCTTTTGAGCTGATTCATTTTAATAACAACGAACTTTTAAAACTTTTTATCAGCAATGATATTGATATTAATTTTGCCGATGAAGATATGCAAACTCCTTTGAGTGTTTTGATTGAACACGGGATGACATTAAGTAACACCAAACAACGCGAAGATTTTTTTGAACGTTTGACGTTTTTACTCAAATACAAAGTCAATATTAATGCCATCGATAAAAACGGGCGAACCATTTTGCACAAAGCCGTCATTGCTGACGATGTTGAGGTGGTTGAAAAACTGATTTCATCTAAAAAAATGGACATAAGCCTTAAAGATACTCAAGGGCGAACGGCACTTCATCATACCCAATGGAAAGGCAATGTGCGTATTGCCAAACTGCTTATTGCCAATGGGGCAAATATCAATGAACCCGACAGCGCAGGATACACTCTTTTAAACTATGCTGCTATTTTAGGGCATTTAAAATTGGTGGAATTGTTAATATCTTATGGTGTTTTAATGTATAATCAAAATAAAAAAAGCCAATCGGTTACGCAATTTTTTCTCAAAAATGAAGCCAATTTAGACAAACTTCTCCAAGGCGATTTTAGCGATGAAAAAATGAAAAGAGTGGTAACGGATGTGGTGAATAATTTAAAAAAAGAGATACGACTCGTATAAAGTAGGATGAGAATGAAAAAAAATTTATCAATTATTATTTTAGCAGCAGGTGCGGGAACGCGAATGAAATCGGATACACCCAAGGTGTTACACACTATTTCGGGTAAACCGATGTTGTATTATTCCATAAAAGAAGCGTTGAAATTAAGTGATGACATCACCGTTGTTTTATATCATCAAGCCCAAAAAGTTCAAACTCAAATGGAAAAATATTTTTCAAATATCCATTTTGTCATACAAGACCATATCAACTATCCAGGAACAGGTGGTGCGGTCATGGGAATAGCGCCAAAATATGAAAAAGTGTTGGTGTTAAATGGAGATATGCCTTTAATCCAAGCCAATGAATTAGAAAAGTTTGATATCGAAGCTACGGTTGTTATGTCGGTTTTGGAATTAAAAAGTGCGGAAGGGTATGGAAGAGTTATTATTGAAAATGGCAATGTTAAAAAAATAGTTGAACAAAAAGATGCTACGCCCGCTGAATTGGTAATTACGACTGCAAATGCAGGAATTTATCAATTTGAAACAAAATTTTTACTTGAAAACTTACCTAAATTAAAGAACAACAATGCTCAAAAAGAGTATTACATTACCGATTTAGTTGAAATGGCAATCCTTCAAGGCAAAGTTTTAAAACCCCTAGTTGTTAATGTTGAGAATTTTAAAGGGGTCAATTCAAAGGTAGAATTGGCTGATGCAGAAGTGATTCATCAAAATAGAATCAAACAAGAGTTTTTAAAAGCAGGTGTAATTATGCGATTGCCCGATACGATTTATATTGAAGAGGGTGTACAAATAAAAGGAGAGTCAATTCTTGAAAATGGCGTGACTTTACTTGAAAATTGCATAATTATTCATTCGCATATTAAAACCAACAGCATCGTGCAAGACTCACTTGTCGAAAACTCCGATGTTGGTCCCATGGCCAGAATTCGACCAGGAAGTGTGTTGAAAAATACGCACATTGGAAACTTTGTAGAGACCAAAAAAGCGAACTTAAACGGTGTAAAAGCCGGGCATTTAAGTTATTTGGGAGATTGCGATATTGATGAAGGCACCAACATTGGGTGTGGTACGATAACATGCAATTATGATGGGGTGAAAAAACATCAAACCATTATTGGCAAAAATGTCTTTGTAGGAAGTGACACTCAATTAGTTGCACCTGTAACCATTGAAGACGATGTTATTATTGCAGCAGGAAGTACGATTACAAAAAATATTTCTAAAGGCTCATTGGCAATTACTCGCGCTCCTTTAAAAGTGATTGCGGGATATTTTTACAAACTCTTTGGGGACAAACAGTGAATGAACTTTTGTTAAAAGATAAAAACATACTCGTTGGGGTGACGGGTTCTATTGCCATTTACAAAACATTGGAACTTATTCGGCTTTATATTAAAGCAGGGGCAAATGTTAAAGTCATTATGACACAAAGTGCTAAAAAATTCATAATGCCTTTGACATTTGAAACCATTTCTCAAAGTACGGTTTTAGATGAAGAGAGTGAGTGTTGGGATAAAAACAGTGTGTACAATCACATTGCCATTGGAAAGTGGGCAGATATGTTTGTGTTAGCCCCTGCCAGTGCCAATACGATTAATAAATTAAGCCACGGCATTGCCGATAATTTACTCACCCAAACGGCGTTGGCGTATCCAAGAGTCAAACTGATTTGTCCGGCTGCTAATACTCAAATGCTCACTAATCCCATCACGCAAGCAAGCCTTAAAATGTTGAAGTTGTGCAACTATAAAATGGTAGAACCCGTTTCAAAAGAGTTGGCGTGTCGAGATATTGGCAATGGCGCCATGAGTGAAGTTGAGGATATTTTTTATGCTACGGCACAAGAGTTGCTCAAAGAGAGTTATTGGGAAAACAGAAAAGTGGTGTTAAGTGGGGGCGGAACGATTGAAAAAATTGATGATGTTCGTTATTTAAGCAACTTTTCCAGTGGAAAAATGGCGTCTTCTTTAGCCTTAGCCTTGTATTTAAAAGGCGCAGATGTTTGTTTGGTTAGCACACGAGGACACGAACAATTGCCCAAAGCCATTCACACCATTGAAGTGCAAAGCAGTGCGGAAATGGTTGAATATCTGCAAGAAAGTTTACGAGTAGCCAAAAAAGGCAAACTGACATCAACTACACTTATGGATGATTCTACGCCTACTTTGATACAAAAAACACCCTATTTGTTTATGGTTGCAGCCGTGAGTGATTATGTTCCCACTTTCGCCCAAGAGGGAAAACTCAAAAAAGAGTTGTTGGGCAGTTCGTGGAATTTGGAACTTTCACAAAACATGGATATTTTACACTCACTGGACAAACAAGGCATTATTGCCATTGGATTTAAAGCAGAAATGGACGCTACCGTAGCTTCCAATAATGCCCTTAGTATGATAAGCAAAAAGGGAGTTGATGGTGTATGTTTAAATATTTTAAGCGAGCACAATCCTTTTGGGTCTTCTAACAATAGCATTGAACTGTTTTTAAATAAAAAAGAGCATTCTTATAGTTTTGAAGGCGATAAATTAACAGTTGCCTTACAACTTTTGGAGCAATTAAAAGAAGAGTTCCATGAACAGTGATTTTCCCAAGCACATAGCCATAATAATGGACGGCAATGGTCGTTGGGCAAAACAGCGAGGACTCAAACGAACAGCCGGACATGAAGAAGGGGCAAAAGTGGTGCGTGAAATCACGACGCATTGCGGGGAGTTGGGAGTAAAGTTTTTAACTCTTTATGCCTTTTCAACAGAGAACTGGACGCGACCCAAGCTTGAAATAGAGTTTCTAATGAAGCTTTTAGAGAGATATTTAACCCAAGAGTTGGACGTCTATTTGGAAAATAATGTTCGTTTTAAAGCCATTGGAGATGTGTCGAAGTTTTCAACAGCTTTGCAAAAAAGAGTTGCCATAACCCAAGAGAAAACAGCAAAATGCACGGGATTAACTCAAATTTTGGCACTCAATTACGGGAGCAGAGACGAAATTACTCGTGCCCTTAAGAAGTTAGTCGAACAAAACTTAGAAATAAATGAAGCAAACATAGAAGCTTGTTTGGACACAGCAGATATTCCTTCTGTGGATATTTTAATCCGTACGAGTGGAGAAGTGCGACTTTCCAACTTTTTATTGTGGCAAAGTGCCTATGCAGAAATGTTTTTTGTGCAAAAATATTGGCCAGAATTTACCAAATACGATATTGATGATATTATCGATGATTTTGTAAAAAGGGAACGACGATTTGGAAGCGTATAGTTTGGCTTTTTTTGTCTTTATCTTTGGGCTTTGTTTTGGCTCATTTTTGAATGTGCTTATTATAAGGCTTCCTTTAAAACACTCTTTGTTAACTTCTTCTTCGTGTCCTTTGTGCCAAAGCAAAATCGCGTGGTACCACAATATTCCCCTTGTTTCATACGTATTTTTAAAAGGGCGTTGTGCTTCGTGTCATGAAAAGATAAGCCTTCAATACAGTCTAGTGGAACTGTTAACAGCTGGAGTAACGCTGGGATTGTTCTATAAATTGGGCATATCGTATGATTTTTTTGTGGTTACGTTTCTTTTTTATGGCTTAATTGTATTAAGTGGGATTGATTTAAAATACCATGCCGTACCAGATTATCTGCTTTTGATTCTTGTTATTTTGGTTTTTTTTATCTCTTCGCAGAGTTTTTTAGAGCAGTTTAAAAATGCCTCTTTGATGAGCGGTGGAGTGGTTTTGTTGGTATTTGTTTTAAATTTTTACATTCAAAATATCAAAAGTCGACTCAAAAGCGATGAAACCTTAAAAACTCAAACAGCATTAGGGGAGGGTGATATTCCAATTATTGCTGTTATGGGAGCGTTGCTTGGAGTCCAAGGCGCCATTGCCGCTGTATTTTTAGCTTCACTTTTTGCTATAATACCAGCGCTGTACAACAAACTGATTAAAAAGCAGCATGAAACACCGTTTATTCCTTTCTTGTCGTTGGGATTGGGTGTAGAATATATTTTTACAGTATCAAAGGTTTTTCATTGAAATTAAATCAATACATCTATTCACAACTCTCGTTATCTTTTTTTCCCATCTTTTTTGGACTTTTTTTTATTACGTCAATTATTTTTTTGGTTCGGATTGCGGCATTAACATCGGTGATTACGATGAATGTGAGTGAACTGTTTACATTGTATTTGTATTCTGTCCCCAATATTTTATTTTACACCTTACCGATTGCTTTTTTTATTGCCTTGGTGATTTCTTTGGCAAAACTCTCCAGTGAATATGAACTTATCGTAATCACCTCTTTTGGTTTAAATCCCAAAGCCATACTTAAAATCTTTTTACCCATAACCTTGATGTTATCGATTGCTTTAATCATTGTCTCAGTGGGGCTAATTCCTAAAACCAAATATTTAACCAGTGAGATGTTGGACTTAAAAAAAAGAGAAGCCAATTTTAATATCAAATCCTCGGAATACGGTCAAAAGTTTAGTGAGTGGATGATTTATATTGAAAATAAAACCGACAAAGTCTACGATGAGGTGAAACTCTTTAAAACCAAAGAAAAAACCGATGAATTTATTATTGCCAAAAATGCCACATTGAATAATCATAACTCTGAACTCAGTTTTGAACTTACCAATGGAAAACTTTTTAACATTAAAGAAGATGAATTCAATCAAATCGATTTTAAAACCATGCTTATCAATGAAAGTATTGCCAATAAAGAGGTTGAAGAGTTTACGACTTCGTATGCTTATTGGACAGATAATTTTAAAACTAATTCCCAAATAGATAAGTTTGTTTTTTATATTTTAATTTCGATTTTTCCGCTTATTTCACTCTTTTTAGTGATTGCTTTTGGTTATTTTAACCCTCGATATGAGAAAAACAGAAGTATTGGATTGAGTATTGCGTGCATTGTTCTTTATTATCTTTGTACCGATTATGCCGTTAAAAATATTCTTTTACACGCGTTGTATGTGATTCCTTTGGCTTGGATTATTTTTACCTATGTGGTGTATATGAAAAAGATACAACAGGTCTATTAAATGAACTATAAAATAACTATTTCCTACGATGGATTTGAGTTTAATGGTTCCCAAACCCAACCCGAAAAAAACGCTGTAGAAGATAAAATCGTTGAGGCATTTAAGCGTTTAAATGTTGAGGCAAAAATCATTTTAAGTGGACGAACCGACAAAGGCGTTCACGCTACGGGGCAAGTGTTTAATGTGGAGTTGCCCGAACATTTTAATCAGGTTCACGCTTTAAAAAAACTGCTCAATCATCAATTACCTCTGAGTATCCGTGTGCTTAAAGTTGAGCTTGTTTCTGTTGATTTTCATGCGAGGTTCAGTGCTAAAAAAAGAGTTTACCGCTATTTTATTACTCAAAAAGAGCTCACTCCTTTTATGGCTCGTTATGTTACGTTTACCCCAACCATTGACGAAGATAAAATCAAAGAAGCCTTACCTTACTTTTTAGGGACTCACAATTTTGAGTATTTCCAAAAAATGGGAAGCGATAAACGCAACTTTGAAAAAGAGGTCTACGAAGTACGATTTTACAAATACAAAGAGTTCTATGTCTTTAAATTTAAAGCCAATTCCTATTTGCGTTCTCAAATACGGCTTATGGTAGGCTTTTTATTGGCAATTTCACAAGGAAAATGTAGTTATGAAGAGTTACAAGCCCAACTCAATCGGCAAAAACGTATTTTTTTTAAACCCGCCGATGGTTTTGGTTTGTATTTATCCAAAGTGATTTATTAAATGAAAAAAGTTGACTTTTTTATCGTCCTTTATACGATTATTATTTTACTCTCAGTCATGTACGCCACGCAACCCTTGCAACCGTTGCTTGCAAAAGAGTTTGCCATTTCTGTTACACAAGCCTCT
>JBAYZM010000048.1:0-12366 GCA_041672515.1 Arcobacteraceae bacterium | reverse complement strand
TTTCTGATTTACTGCAAAAAAAGTTTCTCAAATATAAGACTGAAATCAATCAACACATACAAAATAATGAAAAACAACAAACCCTGTTATCGCAACAATCTAAAATGGCTGCCATGGGTGAAATGATTGGTAATATTGCCCACCAATGGCGACAACCTCTTTCAACCATTACCACCTCGGCAACCGGAATGCAAATCCAAAAAGAGTTGAATATTTTAGAAGATAATGATTTGATTAAAGGCTTAGACACCATTAATAAATCCGCTCAATATCTTTCACACACCATTGATGATTTTAGAAACTTTTTTACCCATAATAAACAAAAAAGCTATTTTAATATCAAAAAAAGTATCCAACAAGCGATTTCATTAGTTTCCGTTCAATTTTACAAAAAAAATATTGAGATTATTGAAAATATCGATGAAATTGAAGTGAACAGTTATGAAAATGAACTCATTCAAGTTATTATTAATTTATTGAATAATGCCCGAGATGAGCTGATTAAAAAAGAAGAAAATGAACGAAAACTCATCTTTATTACCGCTAAAAAAGAGAATGAGTCTTTAATCATTACCGTTAAAGACAATGCCAGTGGAATTCCCTTTTCCATTATCAAGAAAATTTTTGATCCCTATTTTTCAACCAAAGATATAACCACGGGCACAGGAATTGGTTTGTATATGTCCAAAGAGATTATTTGCAAAAATATGGGTGGAACGATTGAAGCTAAAAACGAGAAGTATATCTATGATAAAAAAGAACACCTTGGTGCCGTTTTTACCATTACGCTTCCTTTAAATAAAGAAGCGTAATTTTAATCTTCTAAAGTATCCTCTGCGGTTACCACTTTTTTGTGTCCATTTGTGGCAATAATTTCCATGTACAAGGTTTTACAATTCTCAACCGAAGCTTCATCAATGCATTTGGTAATATCTAAAAAATCAATTGTGTAAGGCTCTTGTGCATCTTTAGCAAATTTACACTCAAACTTCCAAAAATCTACACCCTCGGGTAATGGTTTTCGTTTTTCTCGTTTAATATATTTTCGTATTTCATATTTGATTGAGTCAAGTTGCCGTTCGGGTGCTTTGTTCTCAACGTTTAAATTAAACGTTTTTTTCATATTTGTCCTTACTAACTATTATTTTCGTAATATACAACATTTTTTAGCTTAAGCAACTTAAATTGGCAACGTTAAGCCTACTGTAGCTAAAAATTGGCTTGATTAATTATTTTCTATAATGTTAATTTAACTTTAAGAAATGTACAATATTAAAAATACTAAGGAGTTGTGTATGGAAGTTCAAAATAGAAATGCAATGGCACTTAATGCCTTTAAACAAAATGAAACACAAACCAATGACAAAAGCGTAAAAAACAAAGAGAAATCACTCGAACAAACCATTAAAGATTCAGCCTATGAAGTGGCTTTGTCGATGAATGCACAAATTGTTCTGTTTGCTTTAAATGCTTCAGATATGACCAAAGGAAATGCCATAGGTCAAGGTGCGTTATCGGGGAGTCAAGAGGTGTTGGATTTTTTAAGTGGCAAAGAAAGCGAAGGTGGAATGAGTTTAAGCAATATTGGCTATGAGGGAAAACCCATTACCGATTTAACACCCAATGAAGCCAGTGCTCTTTTAAGCGATGAAGGTTTTTTTGGGATTACACAAACTTCGGACAGAGTGGCCAATTTTGTTTTTAGTTTTTCAGGTAATGATGTGGAACTCTTGCAAAAAGGTCGAGAGGGAGTGGTTCAAGGATTTGAAGAAGCCCTTAAAATGTTTGGAGGAGAACTTCCTGAGATTTCTTATAAAACGCAAGAGCGAACGTTGGCTTTAATTGATGAAAAAATCAATTCATTAAAAAATCCCCAGTAACAATAGCATCTGTAAAAGAGGATTCTTTTACAGATGCACCTCTTATCATTTAGCACTTACGTCCTCTTTACCAATAAACTCTTTTTCATTGGCATTGGCAACCACACTTTTAGCCATCACTTGTGTACTCATTGCAATATCTTTTGTTTGATTCGCAATGCTGGCATTTTGTTGGGTTTGTTGATCAAGTTGAGCTACGGCATGATTAATTTGTTCAATCCCACTGCTTTGTTCTTTACTTGCCATTTCAACGTCTTTAATGAGTTCCAAGGTTTTATTGATATTCTCATTTAACGTTTGGTATCCGTGAATCATCTCATCGGCAATCACTTTCCCATGATTGGCTTTTTGTGTTGCATTTTCTACGAGTGTTTTTATCTCTTTAGCCGCATCTGCACTTCTTGAAGCCAAACTTCGCACTTCCGCAGCAACCACAGCAAACCCTTTCCCCGCTTCTCCTGCAGTGGCAGCTTCAACGGCTGCATTTAAACTCAAAATATTCGTTTGAAAGGCAATCTGGTCAATGACGGAAATGGCTTCAGTAATTGCCATAACTTGTATATTGATTTCATCCATAGAAAGTGTGGTTTCTCCGGCTAATTTCGCGCCTGAATTTGCAGATTGGGATAACTCATTGGCATAATTGGACATACACACCACATTGTGCGTATTATTACTGATGTTACTGGTTATCTCTTCTAAGGCTGCGGCTGTTTGCTCTAGTGCTGCTGCGGCTTCATTGGAAGAGGTACTTAATAACTGTACATTATGAAGCAGTGTGCTTGAATTCTCATCAAGCGTTAAACCAATGGATTTATTTTCAACCAACATGGCGTTGATAGTTTCTGCAAGTTGATTTAACCCTTTTGAGGTATTTCCTGTTGGGTTTTGAATTCGATGTCTGAAATCCAATTTTTGATACGTATTTAAAGCTTCAGTGACTTTATTGATATCACCACAGATTTTTTGGCTCATAATGTCAAGCATTTCATTGAAAATCAATTTCAATTCATTGAGCGATTTGTTTTCCGTAGTCAGTTCAATTCGTTTGCACAATTTTCCTTCACTGACAACCGCAACCACATTTTTAACGTCTTCAATTAAAAGCGCATCTTGTTCTAACATTTTTTGCGTTTGTAAAATATTTTGATTGACAATTTCAGACATTGTACCAAACTCATCTTTTGCCCCAATTTTTAACAAATCCACACTCTGTTTTTCTTTATTTAAAAATTTAAAAAACTCCAATAATCCCAATTGAAATCGTTTAATTGGTTCTCCTACAAATATATTCATAAAATACATTAAAATGGCAATAGAAATGAGAATACACACCAACGAAGAGACAATAATAATATTACGAAGTTCTTTTGCCGTTCCCAACGCTTCACTTTCGTGCATTTCAGCAACGATTGCCCAAGAAGTTTGATTGTAAATGTTTAAACGACTGTAGACACTTAACACCGTGTCATTTTTATAGTTTGTGGTAATCATAGAAGCATGCGAATTGTTATTGTTCTGAAATACCGCTTTAATAGAATCGGTTTTAATTTCCCATATCCCAATGGTTGTATCGAGTTTTTTGACCAAAGCATTATCAATGACTTGAGTAAATCGTGATTTGTTTCTCATTTTATAATCTTCACCCACTAAAAAACACTCACCACTGCTTCCAAGTCCCGCTTCTTCGTACTTGCCATTGAAACTCATAATATCATTAATCGCATCAACGGGCATTTGAAATATCAAGACCCCACTTCTTTTTCCATCAATAAAAATAGGAGTGGCAATAAACGATGCTGCGGTATTGTAACTGGGTTCATACGGAGCAAAATCATCAAAAGCAATGCCATTTTTTTCTAAAGTAAGCGCTTTATTGTACACTCTGGCAATCCCTGTATTACTGTAAATACCCGATTTCAGATTGGTAGCATAATCTTTCTCTTTATAATCGGTATAAACCAAATTACCCTCTAAATCGACCATAAAAATATCGTACAATTTAAAACTTTTCAGAAAATTATTAAAAGAGTCATGATATTTTTTGTGGGCTTTCATATAGGTTGATTCGTAGTTAGGATTGTACGCCATATTGTTTTTTTCACCCAGTTTTTCACTGTTGTTGGTAATAAAAACATATTGTGCCACAATGGCATTTTCATTTTGAGGAATATAATTTTCTACATCTTTTCGTTGCATGGAAGAGGGAACATCATAGTTTACACTGTCCAAATAATTCTCTTTGAAATCTTTTTTTAAAGCTTCTTTAACATCATGGGTATTCAGATTTAATTCTTGGGCGATTTTATAAAAACCCTCTTGAAAATCCAAAAAGGCTTCTTGGGTTCCTTCATGTTGCGCCAATGACGTCAACAAGGCTTGAAGATAATTAAAATAATTGAGTATCTCTTGCTGTTTTGCTGTTTGAACAGTAGCAAGTTTATTAAATTCTGATTCCAATAAAGAATTGGTAGAATTATTCACCGCCAAAATAGTAATTACTGAACCTAAAAATAACATACATGCTATTACAATTGCAGCGAGTTTCATTTTAATAGACAGATTCACCATTTGCATACTCCAACTAAGTTTAGAGGTAATATAGCTAAAAAATCTTAAAAAGAATATTTTTTGTTATGTTTTATTGGTAAATTTGTATATTTTTTAAACAATTTGGTGTATTTATTTTATACATTCTCTTTGAATTCTCGCAATGCATTGCGAGAGGCTTTATCAACAAGGGTAAAAAAAGTATCAATTTCATCTTTGGTGGATGTTTTTTTATGCCCTTTTACTTTTATAAATTCACAATCCAGTGGTTTAATCTTTTTGTAAAATGCTTTATAGAGTTCATGATTGGAAATGAGTTTATGGGCTTTAGTCATATACCCATTTTTTTCAAATTCTTCGCATCTTTTTTTTAGTCCCAAAATATTTTGACAATCCGTATAAATGTGCACTATTCCACTAAGATTGATTTCATCTAATGCCCAAAGAAGGGTTTGCAGTTCTAAAAGTGTGGAAGAAGTATTTTCAAATTTTTTGATTTTAATGGCATCTTGAAGACAATTTACAAGAGAAGAATTGTCTACAACTAAATACGCTCCAAAGCCAATTTTTAATTGTGGATTTACACTGCCATCGGTAAAAAGTTTGATTGTATTCATTATAGAATCGCTATAAAAAGGGAAAATCCCTTTTTATTATGCGTAGTTTCGGTTTCGTCTTGGTGTTGCAGTTTTTGAGCTGTTTTTGTGCGATTTAAACGTCTCTTCTTCTTTATGTTTGACATTCGCCACTCGACTTCTATTGTCATGTTTGGTCGAAGTCGCACTGGCATTTGAACGATTTTGTCCTTGATGGTTTCGATGACTTCCTCGTTGAACTTTGACTTCAGGTGTATAGACTTGTTTAGAGGTGAATCCCGTTAAGATTTCTTGTGGAATATCTTTTTTCATCAGTCGTTCAATACTTTTTAAATATTCCAACTCTTCTCCACACACTAAAGAAATCGCAATTCCTACATTTCCAGCTCGTCCTGTTCTTCCAATTCGGTGAACATAATCTTCGCTGATATTAGGCAATTCATAGTTAATCACGTGAGGCAATTGGTCAATATCAATCCCTCGTGCAGCAATATCTGTTGCCACTAAAATTCGCACGCTTCCTTTTTTTAAATCATCCAAAGCTTTGGTTCTGGCACTTTGAGATTTGTTTCCATGAATCGCAGCCGAACTGATACCACATTTGATTAAATGTTCGCACAATTTATTTGCACCGTGTTTGGTTTTAGTAAAAACCAAAGCTTGTTGCATATTGTCCTCTTTGATTAAATGCACGAGTAAATCTTTTTTTCTCTCTTTATCAAGTGTAAACACTTTTTGAGAAACTTGTGCTGAAGATTCATTACGTTTTGCCACTTCAATTAAAATAGGATTGTTTAATAATCCATCGGCTAATCGTTTGATTTCATCTGAAAAAGTGGCTGAAAAAAGCAAATTTTGTCGATTTTTTGGCAATAACGACAACACTTTTTTAATGTCGTTGATAAACCCCATATCCAACATTCTGTCGGCTTCATCTAAAATTAAAAACTCTACATGTGAAAGATTTAATGTTTTTTGCCCAATATGGTCAAGCAATCGCCCTGGTGTGGCTGTTAAAATATCAACACCTTTTTTAAGTGCTGATATTTGAGGGTTAATACCAACACCACCAAAAATAACTATTGAGTTAATATCTAAATATTTACCGTACGTTGTAACACTCTCACCTACTTGCGCAGCAAGTTCTCGTGTAGGAGTTAAAATTAATGCACGCACTTCTCTTTTTTGAGTGTTGGGTTTTTTTTGACTTAACAGTTGTAACAGTGGCAATGTAAATCCTGCTGTTTTTCCTGTACCTGTTTGAGCGCCTGCGAGCACGTCTTTTTTGGCTAAAATAAGTGGAATGGCTTTTTGTTGAATCGGAGTTGGTTGAGTGTACCCTTGTTCTGCAATAGCTTTAAGTAATGAAGCATTTAAGCCCAATGTTGAAAATGACATAATGTCCCTTGTGAAAATAACCCAATTAAAAGTGTTAACTTAAATACGATCCAGATTATTAATAGTTGTAGTTGAAGAAGTGATCATAAGATAACGAAATCGAAGTCAATCGCAAGACCGTCGTTGCGCTGAAATTATGGGATTATAGCATAAATATCAGATTAATCTATAAAATATACTATTTTTATTTATATCTTAAAATATATTTTAGTAGATTTATATAAAATCTTAAAGTATATTTTAAACTTTTATGATAATATACAATAAACATTAAAAGGTATTTAATGATTAAATATATCCAAAATAAACAAATACGAAATATTACTGCTGTAAATTTAGACTTTATAAGAGAACAATATCTTTCAAAACTCACTTCAAACAATCGACTTGTGGGACTTATTGGGCAAAGAGGTGTTGGGAAAACTACTCTTTTACTTCAATACCTCAAACAAAACTTTAAAGCTCTTGAATATCTCTATTTTAGTGCTGATGATGTTTATATTATCAATAGTTCCATTTATGATATAGCCGATGAATTTGTAAGATTAGGTGGGAAAGTAATTGTAATTGATGAAATACATAAATACCAAAATTGGGCAAATGAAATAAAAACGATTTATGATAGTTTTCCTGAACTTATAATCCGATTTAGTGGTTCTTCAATGCTAAATATTTTAAATGAAAAATTTGATTTAAGCAGAAGATGTGTCATAAGTTATGTAAAACCTCTAAGTTTCAGAGAGTTTTTGAAACTCTCTGAAAATATCCATATTGCTCAACTCTCTTTTGAAGAGATTCTAAACAACCACAATGAATTAAGTAGCACTTTAGCCCTAGAAAATCCAACATTGTATAAAAGTTTTTTGAAATATCTTCAAATAGGTTTTTATCCATTTTTTATAGAAGATGAGATTGAATACAAAAATAAACTTTTTAATGCTTGTGAAAAAATTATAAATGAAGATATTCCATCTTTAAATAAAATAGAATATACACACCTAAGTATTTTTAAAAAGTTTATAGCCAAACTGATTTATGCAAAAGTACCATTTAAAGTAAATATTGCTGAACTTTGCAGAGAATTTGGAGTTTCTCACCCTACACTTGCAACATATTTAGAGATTTTACAAAACTCAAAACTGATTAAACCCATCAAAAAACAGTCAAATAACATCTCCAAAAAACCAGAAAAACTACTCTTTGGAAATACCAATTTACTCTACACCTTCGCCGATGAATTTGGTGTAGAAGTTGATATTGGAACAGTAAGAGAGACATTTTTCGCAAGTTGTTTTGATACGATTTATTACAGTGATATTGGAGATTTTAGTGTAGATGGATATATCTTTGAAATTGGTGGGAAAAACAAAAAATTCACCCAAATCAAAGACACAGATAAAAGTTATCTAGTCATAGATACAGACTACACCATGGAAAAAAACAAAATCCCACTTTGGCTTTTTGGGCTTTTGTATTGATTGTTAATAAGTAAAATAAAGGATTAAAATATGGAACTGGTTTATTTGTGGGTTGAAGAGTATAAAAATATTAGGAATCAAGGGTTTAATTTTAGCCCGAGGTTTGAGTGCGAGTTTGATGGTGAGAATTTAACTATTACTGAAAATAAAGATTATATGAGTATTTTTCCTGATAAGATTAATGTTACAGCTATTGTTGGGGAAAATGGGAGTGGGAAAAGCAATATTTTAGAGATATTGTTTGGGAACAATATAGACAATGATTGTAAATTCTTTTATATAGTAGATGAACAAAATAAAAATGGAAAAACTACAAAAATTACAGCTTATAATTTTGATGACAAAATGTCTATTCATTTTGATGACAAAATGTCTATTCATTTTAAAGAATTAAAACTAGGTAAATCTTATAAATTGAGTGATTTCCAAAATTTAAAAAAACCAATAGATAAATTTTCTACACTATTTTATTCTAATTTCCCATATATTGACAATATGAGTAATCAAAATTCAAATATAGAAAATGCAAAAAATTTAGCAATATCAGAAAAAGAAACATATTTAACATATAAATTAAAATCCATAGAATATGCAATTTCTATGATAAAAAATAATGCTAATTTTGAAAAACTACTTGAATTACCAAAAAAAATTACAATAGGCATAAAGGAGTATCAAAAACCTGAATTTTGTAAAAAATTCAAAAAATCAATTAAATTTATAGACAAAGTTAAGATTGCTATTATATGTGAAATTTATAAAAAAAGACCAAAGGAAGTTGATAAAGAGACAATAGATTGTACTAAAGAATTAGATACAATTTTTAGCAAAATTATTGAAATGCCTGTACTTGGAGGACTAAAAGAAGATGTAAATAAATTTATTAAAGAAGCTGAAAATATAAATGAAAAATATAATACAAGTCTTCAAATTAATATTGATAATTTAGAAACTAATTTTGTAAATGCTTACCATATTATGGTAGATAGTTTCTTTAATTTAAACATAGATTTAAATATATTAAATTTTAGTTGGTATCCAAATTTAAGTACGGGACAAGAAACATATTTATTGCAATTTGCTAATCTTTATAATGCAATGAAAAAAAATGATACACATAGTAATTGTATTATTTTAATAGATGAGGGAGAATGTACACTACATCCAAATTGGCAAAAAATGTATATAAAATACATTATTGATTTTTTTCAAAAGAATATGAAAACTAAAAAAAATCACATTATTTTTTCTTCTCATTCCCCTTTTATACTTTCAGATATTCCAAAAGAAAATGTAATATTTTTGGATAAATTTGATGAAAAAGCAAAAGAAAAATATCCAAAATTAGAAATGAATGGTTTAGAAAATGGAAATTGTATAAATGTAAGTAAACATGTAGACATCAAAACCTTTGGAGCAAATATTCATACTTTACTCTCAGATGGATTTTTTATGAGTGATGGGCTTATGGGTGAGTTTGCGAAAGTTAAAATCACAGAAATTTTAGAATTTTTAAATAATGAGAAAAAACTTAAATCCATAAAAAAGAAACAAATAAAATCAATAATTGAATCAATTGGTGAAGATTTTTTAAGAAATAAGCTTTTAAATTTATATTATAAAAAATTTAATACAGATAAACAACACAGAATAAAAGAACTAAAAAATGAATTAAAAAGATTAGAAAAATGATAGAAATAAAACTAAATAATTCATATTTAAATCAAGAAAATGGCTTTTTAGAATCATTAGAAAGCTCAGTTAAAAAAGATATTATAAAATTAATTGATGAAGGGCAATTAGTAGGGAACAAGCAAGAAATAAAACCAAAAGAAAAAAAAGATACACAAAAGTATGTATATACAAAAGATCCAAAGGGAAATGAAAAGAAGCAATTAATTAAATGTAAATTAGTTGATATAAAAAAAGAAAAAGAATTTTTAAAATATTTAAAAGATAATTTAAAAAAGATTATTGAATCAAAACCCAAAGAATTAAAGAAAATTATAGAAATATTATATGTAAAATATCCAGAAATTAAAAATAAAACATCAAATATTTATAAAATAATTTATTATATTTTCGTAGATAAGGGCTATGAAGCAAAAATTTCAACAACTACCGATACAAGTATCGCTTATGAATTAGTTAAAAACTTAGGGATTAAAACTTGTCCATATTGTAATAGAAGTTATATTTCATTTGTAAAAAATGATGAAAAAAAAACTCGTCCACAACTTGACCATTTTTATCCAAAAGCTATTTATCCATTTTTAGCTTGTAGTTTTTACAATTTAATCCCTAGTTGTAGTGCTTGTAATCACATGAAAAGTGATGATGATAGTTACAAAGATGAAAAAGATGGAAATTTAGTACATCCTTGTAATGTAAAAGATAGTGATTTTACTTTTTCATATACTTTTAATAATCTTGATATTTTAAAATCTATTGATGAAAAAAATATCAGATTTGAAGATGAAGAAAAAATTAAAATAACTCTTGATAGAAAATATGAAAAAAACAATGAGTATTTTCAGCTTGAAACTATTTATCAAAATCATAAAGATATAGTTATTGAACTTATTTTAAAAGAGATAAATTATCCAAAAAGTTACATAAACGAACTTATAAAAAATGGCTTTGGAACAGAAGAAGAAATTTATAGATTTATTTTTTCAAACTACCTAAAAATTGATGATTTACATAAACGACCACTTAGTAAACTAACTCGTGATATAGTTGAAGAATTAGGGATTTTATATAAAATTGAATTAGCCACAAAGAAAGAACATTCAACTAAAGAACAAGAAAATTAGTTCTTTAGTCGTAAACCTATATTTTCCCCATTAACCCATCAAATATTTTGCCCAAATTTGTTGTTTCATTTTTTAAAAGTTCCAGATCTTTTGCAAGATTTGGGAACTCTAAAATTGCACTTTTTACTTCTTCAATTATTTGTTTATACTCTTTGATTCCATGCTTTTGTGCCAATTTTTCAAGATGATTTATTGTTGGATTTTTTCCCTCATTTAGATATGTGGTGCTGTGTTCAGTTCCTACTCCATAAGAGAAAGTCAAATCATAAGCAGGGGTGAGTTTCCAAGTGTTTTTTTCATCTATCATAAAAGAGAAGTTTTTTGCATGGTCATCACGATTATGTGTAAAAAGATTAAAAACTGATACTCTGAAAAGTTTTTTTACTTCATTTATATCTTTTGTTAGATGAAAACATAAAGTCAATAAATCATCATAATCAAGAGATGGAATTCTAAAATTACTATGAGTTAATCCTGCCACACTATGAATATGCAATCTATTGTCTTTTATTCTGTCAAATCTTTTTATTGCAAAGTAGCTATTTTTTTTACCTTTTAGTAACTTTGTTTCAGCTATTTCAATATTTGCTTTTTTTGCCATCAAAGAGTAGATATACTCTATTTTTCCAATATTTAATCCATCGTTTGAGTTTGGAAATTTGATTATATAGTGTTCAAAACCTTCTGTTAATTTTTGGCTTCCATGAATTATGTTGTTTTCATCATCAATTAAAGCCATTATTTTTGGTCTTGCCCCTGCGCTACTTCCACCAATAGCCAATAAAGTATCAAGAAGTTCATAACTAGAGCCATTTAAAATATTTATTGAAGAGTTTGCTAAATCATCTAAAATTATTTCACTTTTTATATTTTCAATCTCTTCATATATTGGCTCATAACTTAATGCTCCAATACCGTATTTTCCCACATAACACAATCTATCAAGTGGCGTAATATCGTGAAAATTTATTCCTTTTGACATAAGATGTCTGTCTAAAAGCAGTTTTCCCCAACCATCAGGCAAACTATCTGCAAAAACTCCAAATAAACCATCAAAAATATTGTCATTGCAAACTTGTAACTCTTTTTTTAGTGGCAAAATATATGGGGATAAATCTATATTTTTTTGAATAAAATTCTCATCATATTCAAAATATATTTTTCTATTTTTTAGAGCTATTTTTCCAACAAAAACTTTGTTATCTAAATGATTTAAAAATACATTTACTGTTTTTATCATTTTATAACTCCTCTTTTTTTGATTGGTTTTACTTTCAATAAATCATCCATAGAATCGTATTGTGCATCTTTTTTATTGGCAATATTTTTAAAATCATCTAAACAATTTAAGACCAATGCAATTTTGAGTAAAGATTCAAAAGAGATTTCTCCACTTGTTTCAAATCTTTTGATACTTCCAAGACTTACAGCACTTTTATTAGAAAGTCCTTCTTGAGTTAGGTTTAAAGATAATCTTTTTTGTTTAAATTTATCTTTAATTTCTTCCATTATAGCTTTTGGTGTTGAGATATTAATAGCTAACATATTAGTCCTAAAATAGATATTTAGCTTATTATAGCTAAAATATTATCTATTAATACTTTTATTTAGATAGATTTTTACGCTTCTTCCGTCACATAAAATGTAG
>JBAYZM010000047.1:0-12706 GCA_041672515.1 Arcobacteraceae bacterium | reverse complement strand
CACTTCTTTTAAAGAACTTAATCTCAGCTAAACTCTTCTCATCGTTCCTCTGAAATTGGACGGGAATTATAGACAAATTCTCTCCTCTTGTCAAGGGTTTTTTATTAATTGTGGCTTAAATTTTTGAAAATATGATTTTTTTTTGTTTTGTATAGATTTTAAAGAAGTATAATGTAAACACTATACTTCTTAATAGTTATTTATTGAGTTTATTGATTATTTTTATGAGATAATCGGCAGAATTTTTAGCAGATGACTTTAAAAATTCATCAAAATCAAAACCTGCATCCATATCAGCTGTATCTGAAATGGCTCTTAAAATAAAGCAAGGAACATTTAAAGCATCACATACGACAGCCACACTTGCTCCTTCCATTTCTAAAGCATCGGCGTTGAAATTGTTTTCAATAAAAGTTTTTCTTTCATTTGAGTGAACAAATTGGTCACCCGTTGCAATGGTTCCTTCTATAACTTTTATATTGTTCTCATGTGCAACAATTTTAGCAATAGCATTTAACTCTTTGGATGTTTCAACAAAAACATTTCCACCAGGAACATATCCGCAAGGATGACCAAATGCAGTAATATCTAAGTCGTGCTGACATAATTTATCGGCAATAATTAAATCACCAATGTTAAGTTCTGGATTAATTCCACCGGCAACACCTGAAAATAGAAGCGTATCACAATCAAATTTTTCAATCAAAGTTGCCGCAGTTAAACTGGCAAATACTTTTCCTATTTTAGAATATGCAACAACAATATTAAGTCCATTATATTCAACTTCATAATATTTGTTTTTTGCAAATTCAACCACTTGCACATTGTCAAAATAGGCTAAAAGAGGTTCGATTTCCTCTTCCATTGCACCCATGATTGCTAATTTAGTCATTTAATGCCTCCAAAGTAGTTTCTAATGTTTTCATATCACTGATATTGAGTGTTGGAATATTCGTTGTTTTTTTATTTAAACCTTTTAATACCGCCCCATTTCCAAATTCAATTAACACATCAACATCATTTGCAAAGTTTTCTATAGATTGTTTATATTTTACAGGAGAGATTAATTGTTGGCAAAGTAAAGCAATGGCCTCTTCTTTTGTATTGTATTTTTGAGAAGTCACATTGGATACAATTGAGCATTCAAAGTTTTCTGTAACAAATTTTTCCAAATAGGGTTTTAATTGATCAACGGCACTGCTTAATAATTCACAATGACTTGCCACACTCATATCTAAAACAATGGCTCGTTTTGCTCCCGCACTTTTAAATGTCTCAATTAAGCTTTCTAAATCGGCTTTTATTCCTGCTAAAACAATTTGACCATCCATATTATAATTAGCCGCCCAAACTTTTTTTCCTGAATTTCGTTGTTCTTCACACACTTTTTCTACACTGGCATCATCTAATCCTACCAATGCCATCATACCAGCCTCACCATTGGCACAAGCTTCTGTCATAAATAAACCTCGTTTGTGAACCAATTCAATTGCATCTAAATAATTAATTGCTCCACTTGCTACAAGTGCTGAAAATTCACCCAATGAATGTCCTAAAACAAATGCTGGTTTAATATTACATTTTTCTTTAAAAATTGCAGTTGCAATGCAACTGACTAATAAAATAGCAGGTTGCGTGAATTCTGTTTTACTTAAATTTTCATTTTCTGTAAATAATAACTCTTCAAAATTAATTCCTAAACGTTGACTTGCATTGCTTATCATATCTTTAGCAACAGTGCTGTTATCAAAAAAATCTTTACCCATTCCAACAGATTGACTTCCTTGTCCGGGAAATATAAAAGCAACTTTTTTCATATTCTAATACCTTTTAATAAATTTCTAGTTTTAAAAAACTATTTATACAACATACTTAGGTATGCTGTATAAATAGTTTTGCCCAAAAGCTTACGCTCTTGGGCAAATGTACATATGTTCTCAACTAACTGTGGTATACGCAGTTAACTGTTCTGACAACGTGTCAACTAGTGGCTACAACCACAACCACCATGTGAATGACCATGCCCAGCGTGTGAAGAAGTTTTTTCTTCTGATCCACAACAACCTTCGTCATTGCCATGGCTATGTCCATGGTGTCCACCACCACAACAACCACCAGATGCCATTCCACCAACAACACCTGTTTCAATCTCTTCAGCTGTTGCTTCTCTTAATGATGTAATAGCCACTGAAAACATTAAAGTTTTTCCAGCCATTGGGTGATTATAATCAATAGTTACTTCAGCATCATTAAATTCTTTAACAATAACTTGAACTGTTTCTCCATGTTCACCTGTACCAAACAGCGTCATACCTGCAGTTAATTCAATACCTGCAAATTGTTCTTTTGGTAATACTTGAACTGCTTCATCGTTGTATTCACCATAGGCATCAACGGGTTGAACTAAAACATCCGCTTCTTCGTTTAAAGCCATTTCAATTAATTTACTCTCTAAACCTGGAATGATTTGACCTTTTCCACTTACAAATTCTAAAGGAGCTTTACCTACATTAGAATCTAACTGTTCTCCGCTGTTTGCATCAGTTAATGAATACTCTATTCCTATTACTTTTGACATATTATTATGTTCTCCTTCATGTTTTATTTACTTTAATTTACTTAAATTTTTCTTTGCTGTTGGTGCTTCAGCCGAATTGGGATACGCTTCTATTACTGTAGAATAAAAACTCTTAGCATTCTCTTTATCTTTAATATTTTCAAAAGAAATGGCACTGTGCAACAAAAGTTTGGGCATATATGAAGCTTTGTCATACAACAATGCTGATTTTTTAAAAGCCCCAATTGCATCATTGTATTGCTTTCTTGCATACCATATCTCACCTAAATAAAAATTGGATTCAGCCGGCTTAAAATTTTTTGCAATCAAATCTTCAAAAATAGGAATGGCTTGATTAAAAAGTTTTTTTTCAAATAACTCTTTCGCTTTGACTAATAATTCTTCTTTTGATAATTTTGCATCTTCATCAGATAATTTATCTGCTGCTTTAGAAGTATCTTCTTTTTGTGCTACTTTTTTATTCTTTTCAAGTTCATCTTTTCTAACAAATTGGTCTAAACTATTATTGATGCTATTTATCGATTTATCAAGTGTTGCAATTGCTAATTTTAAGGTTTCTAAATTTTTATTATTATTTGTATTATTTTCTTCTTGTATTTGTAAAATCTGCGCAGTAACTGCTTTGATTTTTTCTATTTCACTGTTATAAAGTTCTTCTTTTTTAACTAAATCATTGATTTTTAAAACAGCATCATTAATTTTTCTACTGTCACCTTCATAAATTGATTCTAATCCATCAATTCTTTGACTAACAGATTCAATGGTATCTTTGACATCTTTTACTTTTGTGTCGATACTATTAAGTTCACTTTTATTTTTAAGGATATGTTTTTCGGTGGTCGAAAGACCGTAAGGTTTGTTTGAGTCTAAATTACCAGCACCAAAGACTGAGATTTCTTCCGAAATCGCAATGGTGCTTAGTAATAAAAAAGATAAAGTTCTTTTCATTTCAACTAATTATGGTAGAAGTCTGTGTTCAGCTCTTCTGTTTTTTGCCCAACATTCTGCATTTTTATCAGAACAAACTGGATTGCTTTCTCCCATACTTACTAAAGAAACAGCATCTGCAGAGATTCCTTCAGAAACTAAAGCATCTTTAACAGCGTTAGCTCTTTTTAAACCTAAAGCGTAGTTGTACTCATCAGTTCCCCATTCGTCACAATTACCTTCAACTTTGAATTTACCGCTGTATTCTGATAATGCAGAAGCATTACTTTTAACGATATCTCTCATTTTTGATGTAACATCAAATTTGTCGAATGCAAAGTAAACATTACCTAAAAACACTCTTTTACCATTGATTGTAACATATACACCATTTTCAGCTATTTCAGCTTGATCTAATGCATTTGAACTCTCATTTGAAGCTACTTGATTCAATGCTGAATCAGAATTAGCTGAACTATCAACTTCTACCTCTTTTTGGCTACAACCTGTTAAAAGTACTGCAGCAATTAAAAACGAATAAATACCAATTTTTTTCATATATTCCTCCTGTGAAATTTTGGAATCTTACACTATCCAAACTTAATAATTGTTTAGAAATGTAATTTTACCAATCTATTGATTGAATATTTCCACCTTTTAATGGAAATAAAAACGATTTATCATAATTTAGCCTGATAATTCCCACTGAACTGGTGTTTTCAAACTGCTTAATAAATAAGACTGATTCCCCATCTGCAGAGAATTTTGGGAATTGATTTCTTCCATTTGTTGTTAATCTTCTAATAAAATCGTCTTTTGTTGAGACTAAATAAAGATTAAAACTATTTTTTGCAAATTCATTATCACCTTCTCTACTTGAATACACAATATAATTCTTATATGACGTTGCTGATGAATTGTTTTTTCCATGATAAACCAATCTTTCAACTGCTCTTGAACCAATTTGTTGTAAAAATATATTAGGGTGTTGTAATCGATCTGATACAAAAACTACTTTTGAATCATTTTCAACAAAACTTCCCCCAACATCAATTCCTTTATAGTCGGTTATTCTATTTTTTGATTTTGTCAAAGTATTATACACATAGATGTCTGGTTGATTATCCGGTGACATCGTTAATAATAACTTTGTACCATCCATACTCACATCAGAACACACAATCATTCCATCACTGCTTATAACATCACTGCTTTGACCTGTAAAAAGATTACTTTTAACTATGGTAGGTTTCCCTCTGTTGTACGTGGTATAGTAGAAACTCTCTTGAGCATCACTTGCCCATTTAGGGAAAATGTTTAAACCACCTTTGACAATGGTTTTTTGATATGCTAGAGTATAATCTGCAATCACAATTTCACTTTGTCTGGCATTCATGTATCGTGAAAAAATTACAAATTTATCCATCCAATCAATTTTAGGTGCATTCATATGATTGTTAATTGCTATAGCTGTTCTGTGCGCTAAAAATACATATCTATCTGCTTTTGATGAAGTAAACGATTTATCGAGCACTAAGGTACCACTGTTAATATCATACATCTTAATTAACAACAATAATCCACCAAAACTGCTTTGACCCACACTTAAATTGACCAATAAATCAACTTTATTTCGTAACATAACAAAATTTGGACGTTCATTAAACGCTAAAGCAACTTTTTCATTTTTCACATCGAAATGTCCACTGACATTTAAATCTTGTTCCAATACTTTTGAAATTTTATTAAGAAGTACCTGATCCATGCTATCACCAGAGACATTCACACTGATTTTTGGTAGAGTCATACCTCTTTTAACAATCTCCATTTGTGCATCTGCTGCATAGGTGTTTGTTATAATAAGTAAACTTAAAAATACCATTCCTATAATTTTATTAATCATTTTTATTCCTTTGATTTAAAAGTTATCTCAATTGCTGTTTTATCACCCTTATCATGAGGAGGATATAAAACCATTGTTTGTTCTGTTAAAAAATTTAACAAATCATCATCAAATGCTCCATTGCTTGAATACTTTAAAAACGTAAATTCAAAACGCCCATCACTGTAAATTGTTATAAGAACTTTTGCAGACAAGTCATCCACATCAACACGAGGATTCCATCGACTGGCTATAATTTCGTACACTTTAGAGTAGTAAGGGTCACTTTCATTTTTGTTGTCGCTTATGGTTAATTTTGAACTGCTTTGTTTAACATTTTCCAACAGTTTTGAAACAGAACTTTCACTTTTAGTTTGTTTTTCAACTTCTGCTTTGAATTTACTCATTACAACATTTTTTTCAGTATTAGTAACCACTTCTTTTTTAGCAGGAGCATCAACAGTAACTTTTCCAAACAATGATTTAACATCAGCACTGCTAGTTTTAAGACTTTTTGAAGCAGATTGTTTGACCTCTTCTTGAGACTTTTCTGTATTTTTCATAACCGTTGTTTGAACAGTTTTCTCTTCTTCTTTAGGTTTAGTATCAACAACGAAATTAAGTTCTAAAACCGTTGCTTTTGAAAATGCATCTATTTTTTTAACATTATGCCCTTTGACATACAGAACAAAAAGTAAAAAAAATAGACAATAGAAACTAAATGAGATAATGCCAGAAATATAAAAAAAATTTTTATCACTCATTTATTTATCCGTCAGTGATTAAAGAAATTTTATAAAAACCAGCCTATTTCACTGTTTTTAGTACAAAAACAATATCATCGTACATTAACGTTTTTTCAGCACGAATGTGTATTGCGCTTTCTTTATTTTTATTTTTTGAAAAAAGTATAAAACTGTCTGGAAAATTAGAATATTGATATTTTGTCTTATTCACATTGATAACTTTATCTTTTGTAATATAAATATCAATTTTTTGTGCTTGTTCAACTTGTTGGGTTTTACTTCCTTTTGGAAGGTTAATTGGTTCTTCAAACTCAATTACTGGAGCAGTAACCATCAAAATAGCAAGAAGTACCAACATAATGTCAACTAATGGAGTAACATTGAGTTCTGGTTTTTGATTAAGATCATACATTAATCAGTTAACCTCTTGAAACTAAGATTTTTGATTGTGCCTTTAAAAAAGTATCTAATTCATATAACTTTCTTACTAACATTTGGTGAAATGTATACGCAAATATCGCTACAAAAATTCCTGCTGCTGTGGCAACTAAAGCTTCTGAAATTGCTGGTGCAATAACTGAAAATCCGACTTTAGAGTGTGATGAAAATTTTGCAAAAGATTCCAAAATTCCAACAACAGTTCCAAACAGACCAACAAAGGGAGAAGTTGAAGAGATAATTGATAACCAAGAAACACCAATACTTGATTCTCGAAGGATTGAAATTTCACAAGCACTTAAAATTTCTTTTGTGGGCATTGTGTTTTTCGTACATTTACTTAAACTTGAGAGGGGACTAATACTTAACGTATCTCTTAAAACTAAAGATTCTAAAGCTCTTCTTTCATTATCTACAGATGAACTTACAGATAAATATCGGTAGATAAATATCCAAAATGTTATGACTAAATAAACAGATAGCAATGCTAATACGAGAATCGTAATAGCACTACTATTGCCTAAATAACTAATTAATAAATCTATCATTTACTTATGCAAATGAGTTTATTTTAGCTTCAACAGCTGCTAAAGATACATTTGAATCTTTAACTGAATTAACCAATTCTTTTGCTGCTTCAATATTTTTAGCTGTTTGTGATCCAGGTCCTTGCGTTAACGCAACTGCTCCATCAGCTAAAACATCTACCGAAGTTTCACTAACTTTAACATGTCCCCAGTTAATAGCTATTGCTTCAGTACTATTCGCCTTTTCAATGACTATTACACCAACTGTTAATGAAGATACTAACGAGGCATGCCCCGGTAGTACTCCAAACTCTCCTTCTTTACCTGGAAGAGTTACAGTTTTTACACTATCGTTAAAAATAGATCCATTGGGTGTAACGATTGATAATTTAATTGTATCCATGTTATGCCTTATGGTTTTATTTCATACTCTCAGCTTTTGCAATAGCTTCATCAATTCCACCAACCATATAAAATGCCATTTCTGGAATATGGTCGTATTTACCATCAATGATTCCTTTGAAACCAGCGATTGTATCTGTTAACTCAACATATTTTCCAGGGCTTCCTGTAAATACTTCTGCAACGAAGAATGGTTGAGATAAGAATTTTTCGATTTTTCTTGCTCTATTTACGATAAGTTTATCGTTTTCAGATAACTCATCCATACCTAGAATTGCAATAATATCTTGTAAATCTTTATATTTTTGTAAAGTCGATTGAACACCTCTAGCAACGCTATAATGTTCTTCACCTAAAATATCTGCACTTAAAATTCTTGAACTTGAATCCAATGGATCCACTGCTGGGTAAATACCTTTTTCAGCAATTTTTCTGTTAAGAACTGTTGTTGCATCTAAGTGAGCAAATACTGAAGCAGGTGCCGGGTCAGTTAAGTCATCCGCTGGTACATATACTGCTTGAACAGAAGTAATAGAACCTTTAGAAGTTGACGTAATTCTTTCTTGTAATTTACCCATTTCAGAAGCCAATGTAGGTTGGTATCCAACCGCAGATGGAATTCTTCCTAAAAGAGCTGACATTTCAGAACCAGATTGTGCAAATCTAAAGATGTTATCAACGAACATAAGAACGTCAAGACCTTTTTCATCTCTAAAGTACTCAGCCATAGTAAGACCGGTTAAAGCAATTCTATTTCTAGCACCTGGAGGCTCACTCATTTGACCATAGCACAGTGCAACTTTATCAAGAACGTTAGAATCTTTCATCTCATGATAAAGGTCATTTCCTTCTCTTGTTCGCTCTCCAACACCTGCAAATACTGAGTATCCAGAGTGTTTAAATGCAACGTTGTGAATTAATTCCATGATAATAACTGTTTTACCAACACCAGCACCACCGAATAATCCTACTTTTCCACCTTTTGAATATGGAGCAAGTAAATCAACAACTTTAATACCTGTTTCAAACATTTCAGTTTTTGTTGATTGCTCTTCAAAAGAAGGGGCAGTTCTGTGGATTGACCATCTTGGAACATCAGCAGAAATTGCTTCACCTTCATCCACTGGATCACCAATTACGTTAAAAATTCTTCCAAGTACCGCTTCACCTACTGGAACTTTAATAGGTCCACCAGTAGCATTACACTCTTGACCTCTTTTTAAACCTTCAGTCATATCCATTGCAATAGTTCTAACTCGACTATCTCCAATGTGTGCAGCAACTTCTAAAACCAATCTATCAGCGTTAGCATTTGTTAAAACAACATCTATTGCTTCATTTATTTCTGGTAAGTATCCGTCAAACTCTACGTCAACGACAGGACCCATTACCTGAATAATTTTACCTTTCATACGGGCAGCTCCTTTATCTTATTTTAATGATTCAACACCACTGATAATCTCTATCAGCTCTGTTGTAATTGCAGCTTGTCTAGCTTTATTGTATTCAATTGTTAAAGTATCAACTCTCTCTTTAGCATTTTTTGTTGCTGCTTCCATTGCTTGCATTCGTGCACTGTGTTCAGCAGCTAAAGAGTCTATTAAAGAATAATACATATTAAATGAAATGTATTTTTCTGTTAATTCATTTAAAACTTCACCATCGTCATCTGGCTCAATATCTAACATTGATGTTTCATTTTCAGCCAATGTAACATCTTCTAAACTTACAGGTAATAACTCTCTAACTCTAATTTCTTGAGTTAACATATTTAAGAATCCATTGTAAACCAATACAACTTTATCTGTTAAACCATTATTGAAGTCTTTTACAGCACCTTCAATAAAATCACAAGCTCTGTCATAATTAGGAGCAGATGATAAATCACTTACTTTTTGGCTCAATTGAGCTTTTTGGAAAGTAAAATAATCAACCCCTTTTCTTCCAGCAACTCTTAATCTAACGTTGATACCTTTAGATTCATAATCTGCTTTAAGTCTACTAACTGTTTTAATAGTTGCCATATTAAAACCACCGCAAAGTCCTTTGTCAGCAGTAACAAAAACAATATCAATTGTTTTTGGGTTATCATTTGGAACAAATGCTTTACTCACGTTTGCTTCATCTTGAACTTTGCTAACTCTATTTGCAATCTCAGAAAGTACTTCATTAATCTTACTCGCGTAGCTTCTTGCTTGTTCAGACAATTGTCTTGTTCGAGTAAGTTTAGCAGAAGAGACCAGTTTCATAGCTTTAGTCGTCTTTTGCGTATTTGAAACACTTCCGATTTTTAATTTAATTTCTTTTAAGTTAGCCATTGCTAATCCTTAGTTTGCATTAAAAACAGTTTTAAACTCTTCTAATGCTGATTTTAACGTTGCTTCAGTTTCATCATCTAATTTTTTACTAGATTTAATACTTTGAAGAATATTAGAATATTTTTGCTCAATAAATGCATGTAATTCATTTTCAAATCGTACAACATCATTCACTGCAACATCATTTAAATAACCTTTTGTTCCAGCGTAAATAATTACGATTTGTTTTTCGATTACCAATGGTTTATTAACACCTTGTTTTAAAACTTCAACCATTCTTTGACCCAATTCAAGCTCTTTTCTGGTTGATTCATCTAAATCAGATGCAAATTGTGCAAATGCTTGTAACTCTCTAAATTGTGCTAAAGAAAGTTTTAACGTACCAGCAACTTGTTTAGTTGCTTTAATTTGTGCAGCACCACCAACTCTTGATACTGAAAGTCCTACGTTAATAGCAGGTCTAATACCTGAGTTAAAAAGGTTAGTTTCTAAGAAGATTTGACCATCTGTAATAGAAATAACGTTTGTTGGAATATACGCAGCAACGTCTCCCGCTTGTGTTTCAATAATCGGTAACGCAGTCATAGAACCCGCACCTTTTTCATCACACATTTTAGCCGCTCTCTCAAGTAATCTTGAGTGTAGGTAGAATACATCCCCTGGATATGCTTCTCGACCTGGAGGTCTTCGTAAAATTAAAGACATTTCTCGATATGCAACCGCATGTTTTGATAAGTCATCGTATACGATTAATGCATGTTTTCCATTGTCTCTAAAGTATTCACCAATAGTAACACCCGTGTATGGTGCTAAAAATTGTAGTGCAGCAGAATCAGCAGCTGATGCATTAACAACAATTGTATATTCCATTGCACCTGCTTCTTCTAATGTTCTTACAACAGAAGCAACAGAAGATGATTTTTGACCAATAGCAACATAAATACAAATAACATCTTCACCTTTTTGGTTAAGAATTGTATCAATAGCAACAGTAGTTTTACCTGTTTGTCTGTCACCAATAATAAGCTCTCTTTGACCTCGTCCAATTGGAACAAGCGCATCAATAGCTTTAATACCTGTTTGTAAAGGCTCATGAACAGATTTTCTAGACATAATTCCAGGTGCTTTTTCTTCTACTAATTTTCGCTCAGCAGCTTCAATAGCCCCTTTTCCATCGATTGGTTCACCAAGTGCGTTAACAACTCTTCCAACCAATGCATCACCAACTGGAGTATCTAAAAGTCTTCCCATTCTTTTACAAGAAGTTCCTTCTCTTAAACCATCACCACGTCCAAGAATAACGATACCAACTGAAGACTCTTCTAAGTTAGATGCTAATCCTTTTTCCCCATTTTCAAACTCTACAAGCTCACCAGCCATAACATTTTTAAGACCGTAAACTTGTGCAATACCATCTGCGTAAGAGATGATTTTACCAGTTTCGTTTACATCTACATTTAATTCAAAGTTATTAATTCTTTCTTTAATTATAGAACTAATTTCATCTGCTTGAATCTTTGCACTCATTCATTTTCTCCTTTATAAATTCTAAACTGCTTTTAAAATATGATCAATCATTTGAGATTTTAATCTCTCTTTTGAAAAACTTATCTCAACACCAAGTCCATCAATATCAACTTTTATTCCATCATAGTCACAAATATTTTGCTCTAAGGTTAGATTAATATTAAATTTTTTACTAAATTTTTCAGTAATTGAATCTACATAACTCGAATCGAGTTTTTTGTTTGTAAAAACAACCCCTGTATAACTGTTATTTAACACAGAAATTTGATTTCTTAATTCGTGAAAAATAAAAGGAATAATATCTAATCTTTTATTATCACCTAAAAGCTTAACAAGATTTTTTGTTGTTGTACTGATATTATCAACTAAAGAGATAATAAACTCAACTTTATTGCTATTGGCAATTTCAGACGAAGAAACAATAGCAATAAATTTCTCATCGGCATACGCTGAAGAAATTTTACTTAACTCATCGCAAACAGCACTTACTTGATTAATATCGCTACCATCTAATAATGCTTTAACATATCGTTTTGCTACTAAATCAATCATTACGCCACCTTCTTAAGAACAATATTTGCTAACTCATCTTGAGATACACCAATATTGTCGCTACTTAATAGCTCTTCTAAGACGCTTTGTACAACTTCTTTTTTAGCTTTTCTTGTTTCAATTTTAATTTTATCATCAAAACTTTTATTTAAATGCGCTATTTCATTATCAGCAGCTTGTGCAATTTTTGATTTAATAGAATCAATCTCTGCAGTAGCACCACTCACAATTTCAACAGCAAGTTTTTTTGCTTCTTCAAGTTTTAAAGTAGCTTCATCTACTTTAGCCTGAGACTCTTTTAAAGTATCTTGTACTTTATCAAGTTCAGCTTGAATACCTAAGCTTCGATTAGCAAAAAAAGCTTTAATCTTTTCAGCTAATAAATACCATAAGATTCCAGCAAAAATAACAAAGTTTACGGTTCTTTGAATAATATCAGTTTCCGCACCTTCACTAGCAAATAATGCCAAAGGAGCAAAAGCTAACATAAACAATACTATTCTTTTCACTTCTTCTCCTTATATTGATCTAAGCTTAGCTTTTAAGCTCTCATTGAATTGAGGCATAGAAGCTACTAATGAATCTTTTAATGCAGCTGTTTCACTTTGTAATTCTTTTGCAAATACAGTATATTTTGTTTCCAAATCTGATTTAGCACTTACAAGTTTTGCCTCAGCTATATCTTTCGCTTCATTATACGCTTTATCTCTAATTGCAGCAGCCTCTTTTTTAGCTTTTGCAATAACATCATTTGCTTCAGCCAGCATACCATCTACATCTGCACCATTTGATTTTGCATTTTCTAAATC
>JBAYZM010000046.1:0-12765 GCA_041672515.1 Arcobacteraceae bacterium | reverse complement strand
GGATATTATCAGTCATCAAATTTTTGAAAAACCCGATGATTGGTTTTGGCAACATAAACGATTTAAAAAGTATCATAATGATATGTATACAAAGGAAACTCGTGTATAAGAGTTTGGAAGAGATGGCTTGCAAGCAAGTACTTTTAAACAGCAGTGAGATTTTTAGTATTGAGTTTGAAAATCAAAAATATTGGGTCAAAAAAGCAAGGCAAACCAAACCCAATAAAATACAGGAGTTTTTTTATCGATTATTTCCTTTTGAACTGTTAATGCCATCTTTAGCTAAGAGTGCTTCTGAAGCTTTAGAATATGAGACTTCAAAACTTGAAAAGTTTAGAGCCTTAGGAATAAATGTTCCCAATGTGGTGTATAAATGTGATGAATTTTTTATTTTAGAAGATGTGGGAGAAACACTTAATACGTTAACAAGAAATAGAGCTATTTCTGAGGAAAAAATGTACTATTATGTAGATAAACTGCTTGAAGAATTATCTAAAATACATAACAATAATTTATTTCATGGTGGAGCACAAACGAGAAATTTTACGTATCAAGATGGAAAAGTTTATGCTATTGATTTAGAAGAGAGTTTCGATAAAAGTATTGACACTAAAGTATTACAATTTAGAGATGTGTTGTTATTGTTACTCTCTCTTGTGAAAATAAAAGCAAATTTTGATTTGGATTACACGTATATTATTAATAAATATATTGAACAAACAGGTAGTATTGAAATGGCGAGTAAGCTAAAAAAATTAGTAGGTAAAATATCGTTTTTAATTTATTTAAGTGATCTTTCCTTTGTTCATAAATTACTAGGAAGTGATGTAAAGGGTTTTTTTAAACTCTTTAAAATCTTACAAAAATTATAGAGGGTATGTATGGAAAAATCAGCTAAACGAGTTTTAATTATTCGATGTGGTGCTTTAGGCGATTTGGTCTATTCTACCTCTGTAATAGATGCTTTAAGATTTGAGTATGGAAATGATGTTGTTATAGATTTTGTTACAACACCAACGTGTGCAAAGTTATTTGAAAATGATGAACGTGTTCATCAAAGTTTTCTATTAAAACATAAAAAAATACCAATATTCTTTAGTTCTCAAAAAAAAGAGATTATAAAAGCGTCAAAATATAAACCGTATGATATTCTCATTAATTTTGAAATGGGTAAACAATTTCAATCTTTGACACAAAAAATTGTTGCGAAGAAGAAAATAGGTTGGTTTTGTGAGAATATACACATTACAAAAACACATATGGTTGAAATTTGTAAAGAGTTCTATGCCAGTTCTGTGTCAAAAGAAAATTTAGAAAAGTCCTATCCTAAAGTATATGGGTCAGATTTTGCGATAATCAAAGAAAAATTCAATTTACCCGAACAGTATATTGTGATAAGTCCAAGCAACTCTCATAATAAAAAAAAGAGTTTGAATTATAGGGCTTGGCCACATAAAAATTGGAAAGAATTACTGTTTTTACTTCCTAATAATGTAACCATCGTAATGATTGGAGCAAAAGGGGAAGAAGCTTTTTTTGAGCCGTTAAAACCGTATGGAAATAATGTCATTGATTTAGTAGGAAAAATAAATATTCCTACTTTGATCAGTGTTATTGAAAATGCACAGGCGTTAGTGGTTACTGATACGGGAACCGCACATATTGCTTCTGCTGTAAATACCCCAGTTTTTTGTCTTATAGGACCAACACCAACTGAACAAACAGGACCTTATCAAACGCCTGAAAATAAAGTAGAAATTATCAGCGCAAATTTGCAGTGCAGTCCTTGTTACAAAACTGAGGTAATGAAAAAGTGTAAACACAATCTTTGTATGGAAAAAATAAGTGTCCAAGAGGTCATAAATAGGTTGTTTTTAGCAAAATTATTATAAAATAAATAAGATAATAAAGAGGAAGAAAGTGATGAAAGGCATAATTTTAGCAGGGGGAAGTGGCACAAGGTTATATCCTATAACAAAAGGGGTAAGTAAGCAACTTGTTCCTATTTATGATAAGCCAATGATATATTATCCTTTGTCGGTTTTAATGCTTGCTGGTATTAAGGAGGTATTGATTATCTCTACACCTCATGATTTGCCAAGATTTGAAGATCTGTTAGGAAATGGTTCAGGTTTGGGTATGAAATTTGAGTATATTGAACAACCCAGTCCTGATGGACTAGCACAAGCTTTTATTTTAGGTGAAAAGTTTTTAAATGGCTCAGATGTCTGTTTGGTTTTAGGCGATAATATATTTTATGGTCATGGTATGACAAAATTATTGGCTCAATCGGTTCAAAATGTAAAAACAGAGAATAAAGCCACAGTGTTTGGATATTATGTTAAAGACCCTGAACGCTACGGTGTTGCAGAGTTTAATCAAGTGGGTGATGTGATTAGTATTGAAGAAAAACCTCAAAATCCAAAATCCAATTATGCGGTTGTAGGGTTGTACTTTTACCCAAATGATGTAGTTGATAAAGCCAAAGAAGTAAAACCAAGTGCCAGAGGGGAACTTGAAATTACCGATTTAAATCAAAATTATTTAAATGAAAATCGTCTGAAAGTTGAGCTAATGGGTAGGGGGTATGCATGGTTGGATACTGGAACACATGAGAGTTTATTAGAAGCGGGTCAATTTATTCAAACCATTGAGAAACGACAAAGTCTAAAAGTAGCTTGTTTAGAAGAGATAGCTTATGAAATGGGCTATATTTCAAAAGAACAACTCTTAGAATTGGCACAACCTTTGAAAAAAAATCAATATGGAGAGTATTTAATTCGACGAGCAAATGATAAAAGTCTTGAGGGAAAATATAAATATGACATATAAGAAAACAAAATTTGATGATGTAATTATAATTGAACCATCGGTTTATTCTGATGAAAGAGGTTACTTTTATGAAAGTTTTAAACAATCAGAGTTCAGTGAAAATGTTTGTGATGCGAGATTTGTTTTAGAGTTTGAATCAAAGTCTAAAAAGAATACCCTCAGAGGTTTACATTATCAAGTAGGCGAATTTGCACAATCAAAATTAGTCAATGTCAGTTTTGGCAAAGTCCTTGACATTATTGTTGATATAAAAAAGAATTCTCCTACCTTTGGTGAACATATTATGATTGAATTAAGCAGTGAAAACAACTTACAAGTATTTATTCCTAAAGGGTATGCTCATGGTTTTTTAACGTTAAGTGATGTTGCTGTGATGCATTATAAATTAGACAATTATTATTCTCCTGAACATTATACAGGACTTAATTTTTTCGATCATAAACTTAATATTCAATTGCCTATTAACATAGAAGATTTATGTATATCTTCTAAAGATCAAGAATTGCCAATGCTTGATTCGGCAATTTTATTTTAAGAGAAAAGCTATGAAAAGTTTACTTATAACAGGAGCAACAGGCTTTATTGGCAGTTATTTACTTGATGCTTTGATTAAAAAAAATCAGTTTGAAATTATTGTATTAAAAAGAAAAACTTCAAATACTTTTAGAATAGAGTCTTTGTTGGATAAAGTGGAAGTTTACAATATCGATGAAACTAGTTTAGAAGAAATTTTTAAACAACACAATACTATAGAAGGAATTGTTCATTTAGCCACACATTATGTAAAAACGCATGAAAGTTGTGATATTGAAAACATGATTGATTCTAATGTAAAATTTCCTACACAGTTACTTGAAATAGCAGTAAAGTCAAATGTTCAGTTTTTTATCAATACGGGAACTTTTTTTGAGTATAGTACTTTTAAAATACCATTAAATGAAAAAGATGAGCAACTTCCATTTAATTTGTATGCTGCAACAAAAGCTGCTTTTGATAATGTTCTCAAATATTATGCCCATAATTCCTCTTTGAATATTCTTACTTTAAAGCTTGGAGCACCTTTTGGATATAAGGATAATTTTAAATTAATCCCTTTTATCATTGATGCCATTTTGAATGGCAAAACAATTGATATTGAAAAATCTGAACAAGAGTGGGACTTTATTTATGTTAAAGATGTGGTAAGTGCATATTTAAAAGCAATTTTTTTATGTTTACATTCAACAAGAAATTTGTTTGAAGATGTTTTGATAGGAACAGGTAAAACAACAAGCATTAAAAGAATCGCATCGATATTAAGTGAAGTTAGTCAAACCAATTTAATAACGCATAACAAAGAGTATAGCAATAAGCAGATTTTTTTATCGTGTATAGATAACTCAAAAGCAAAAAACTTGCTTCAATGGGTACCTCAATATTCAATAGAAAAAGCTTTAGAAGAAACATTTAATCTGTATAAGGAAAATAAGAGATGAAAGAAAAAATTTTAGAATTAGTAGAAGAGTTTATTAATAATCAAGAAAAGAAATTTATTCCCGGTGAAACAGTTGTACAATATACAGGACCTACAATTGATAAAGATGAATATGTTGCTATTATTGGTACTGTTTTAGACGGTTGGTTTGGTCTTGGAGCCCAAGCTTCACAATTTGAAACTGAAGTTGCAAAACGACTTGATAAAACATATGGTGTGTATGTGAATTCAGGTTCATCCGCTAATTTAATTGCTCTTGAAACAATGAAAGAACTTTATTGTAAAGAGAAAAAAACATATAAAATTATTACAGCAGCCGCTTCATTTCCCACGACTGTAAATCCTATATTACAGTTGGGATTTGAACCAATTTTTGTAGATGTTGAATTGGGTACGTATAATCTTAAAGAAGAGCAAGTATTAGATGCATTGAATGACAAAGAGGTAGTAGGAATTATGTATGCACACCCATTAGGAATTCCAGTTGCTAATACTAAAAAATATTATGAATTAATAAAACAAAAAGGTGGATTCTTAATTGAAGATTGTTGTGATGCCTTAGATTCAACGTACAATAACGGAGAATTAGTTGGAAAGTATTCGGATGCGGCAACGCTCTCTTTTTATGCAGCACATCATATTACAACAGGAGAAGGGGGAATGGTTGCTTTTTCTCAAAGAAATGCAGCCAATGTAGCCCGTTCATTTAGAGATTGGGGAAGAGCATGTTTTTGTTCTGGTAAAGATGTTTTATCTTCAACTGGAGCTTGCAACAGACGATTTGCAGATTGGTTAGGTACAGGTGTTATAACTGACCACAGATATGTGTATGACAGAATTGGTTACAATGTAAAACCTTTAGAATTACAAGCTTCTATGGGATTGGCACAATTAAAAAAACTTGATGACTTAACACAAAGACGAAAAAACAACTATAATTGTTTGCATTCATTTCTTAAGCAGTATGAACAATATTTTATTTTACCAACTGCACCAGAAGGCACGGATGCTTCATGGTTTTCATATCCAATAACTGTAAAAAATGGTGCACCATTTAAAAGAGCAGACATTGTTGAGTTTTTAGAAGAAAATAAAATCCAAACAAGAAACTTTTTTGCGGGTAATTTATTAGACCATCCTGCATATAAAAAATTTGATTTTAATATTAAATACTCTTTGGATAATGCTTCAAAAATTACAAATGATACATTTATGATTGGTGTTTGGCCTGGTTTAAACGAAGAGATATATCAATATGTATTTGAAGTTTTTGAAAGATTTTTTAAACAAAGAGGTTTATAATGTCCACTCTTTTAGTAACTGGATGTGCTGGATTTATAGGAAGTAACTTTGTACCCTATTTTTTAGAAAAATATCCAAATTATAAAATTGTAAATCTTGATTTACTCACATATGCAGGTGATTTAGAAAACCTCAAAGAGTGTGAAAATAATCTTAATTATAAATTTATCAAAGGAGATATTTGCAATCGAGAGCTTGTAGAATTTATTTTCAATGAATACGATATTCAAGGGGTTATTCATTTTGCAGCAGAATCTCATGTGGATAACTCGATTAAAAACCCTGTGGTATTTGTTCAAACCAATGTCAATGGTACGTTTACTTTAATTGATGTTGCTTACAAATATTGGATGAACAAACCCTTTAACTATAAAGACAAATATGTAAATTGCCGATTTCACCACATCTCAACGGATGAAGTGTATGGGACATTGGGAGAAACAGGACTGTTTACTGAAAATACTCCTTATGCACCAAATTCTCCTTACAGTGCGAGCAAAGCCAGTAGTGATATGATTATTCGTGCGTATAATGAAACGTATGGATTAAATACGGTTATTACCAATTGCTCCAATAATTATGGACCCAAACAACACGATGAAAAACTCATACCAACAATTATTAGAAATGCTTTAACCGGCAATCCAATACCAATTTATGGCGATGGAAAAAATATCAGAGATTGGCTGTACGTACTTGACCACTGTAAAGGGATTGCCTTGGTGTATCATGATGGAAAAAATGGTGAGACGTATAATATTGGCGGAAGAAATGAGAGAACGAATCTTCAAATAGTCAATAGAATTTGTAAGATATTAGATGAAGTCTATCCCATAGAAAAAAACCACTCACCACTCACCACTCACCACTCACTTAAATCCTATAAGGATTTAATAACATTTGTAGAAGACAGAGCAGGACATGACAGACGATATGCCATTGATGCAACTAAGTTGGAAAATGAGCTTGGTTGGAAAGCAGATGAGAATTTTGACAGTGGAATTATAAAAACCATAAATTGGTATTTGGAGAAATATGAAAAATAATATGCCTAATTGCAGTGTAATAGTTTCAGTCTATAAAGATATTGAAAATTTAGATTTAATTTTAGAAAGTTTATCAGAACAAACTGTTCTTCCAAATGAAGTTATTGTTTCAGAAGATGGTGAGTGTCAAGAAGTTTTAGAATATGTTAAAACTGCTCAAAGTAAATATAATAATCTAACGATTAGGCACAGTTATCAAGAAGATATAGGTTGGAGAAAAAACCGCGCCCTAAATCGAGCAATTGTAGCCGCTGCTCATGAATATCTTATTTTTATCGATGGAGATTGTGTCCCGTATCGTACATTTATTGAAGCACACGTATTATGTGCAGAAAAGAATATTGTCTTGTGTGGTAAAAGAATTGAATTGGGAGAGAAAGTAAGCTTAGAAATTAAAAAAAGAAAGTTAAAGGTTTCAGATATTGAAAGAAACTTTTTTTTCTATTTACCCAAACTTTTGCTGGATAAAGCAAGACACCCTGAAGATGGGATTCCTTTTAATCATAACAGCTGGATTGCAAAACAAGTGAATAATCGATATGTACGGCATATTATTGGTTGTAATTTTTCATGTTACAAAGAGGATCTTTTAAAAATAAATGGTTTCGATGAAACTTTTGTATTGCCATGTGAAGGGGAAGATGTAGATCCCAGTTGGCGATTTAGAGAAGTTGGAGTGGAATTGAAATCTTGTAGATGTGTTGCAAACATTGCACACATATATCATAAAAAAAGATTTGGGAAAGATGAGGGAGCTGTAAATAGAGCTATTATGGAAAAAAATATAAAAGAGAATAATGTTTTTTGTAAGAATGGCATTATAAAACAAGGATAGTTATTGACATTAAGAATTCCACAAAAACCAAATTATAATTTACTAATCAACTACTTTATTGTAGCTTATGCCGTTTGTTTACCCCTTTCAAAAGCAGGCATTTCTTTGTTTGGAGGGTTACTTATTTTATTTTGGTTGATTGAGGCAAATTTTAAAGAAAAATATCAATTAATTAAAGATAACAGTTTGATTTTGGCAATGATTGCTTTTGTGGGATTTAGTTTATTGGCATTGCTTTGGAGTTCCGATACAGTATTTGCATTAAGTTATTTAAAGAAATATTGGCATTTTTTAGTGCTTGTAGTTATTTACACTTCTTTAGATAAAAAATACATTCAATATATTTTTACAGCCTTTTTATTAGGAATGCTTGTCAGTGAAATTGTGTCATATGGAATATTTTTTGAAATATGGACAAAAGAAGGCGTTTATCCTCATGACCCTAGTCCTTTTGTTGACCATACAAGTTACAGTGCATTGCTTGCCTTTACAACATTTATCTTAATGTATAAAATTATGCTAACAACTGATTTAAAATGGCGAATATTTTATTTGTTGTATTTTTTTACGGCTGTTTCAAACCTTTTTATCAACGGAGGAAGAACGGGGCAAGTTATATTTTTTGTTGGAATTATGATAATTGGATTTTTAAATATTAAATGTAAATTTAGAGCGATATCTATTAGTTTAGTTGGTGCATTTTTGTTTTTTATGGGAGCATACAGTATAAGTCCTGTCTTTAAAACTCGTATGGATTATACTTTACTTGATATGAAAAAAATGGTTTTTGAAGATGATTTCAGAGGTTCACTCTCTGCTCGTTTTGCATTGTGGAAGATAGGAAGTGAAAACTTTTTACATTCCCCTTTAATTGGTACGGGTATTGGAGATGAAGCGGAACATTCTCAAGAAGACATTAAAAAATATGATTTGGAATATTTTATAAGTACTAATGGGACTTTTTATTATGTTGATTATCATAATGCTTTTGTGCAATATTTAGTCCAACTTGGAATGGTTGGTTTTATCCTATTTTTAAGTTTATTTTATTTTATGTTTAGAATTAAAATAGATTATTGGATGTATCATCATTTAAAAATTCTATATGTTATATTATTTATTTTATGGTCAATGGTTGGATTAACTCTTCATTTAAATACACCCATGACATTTTTTGTTCTTTTTACAGCACTTTTTATGAAAATAGCATATTATGAAAAAAAAGAAAATGAAAGTCAAATAAATGCTCTTCAATAGCTATGAATTTATATTTGCATTTTTGCCAATAAGCTTTTTTCTTTATTTTTACTTGTTGCATAAACGATTAATAATAGGAGCAAAAGGTTTTTTGGTGTTTGTAAGTTTGTTTTTTTATTCTTGGTGGAATATAACATACTTGCCTTTAATATTGATGAGTATGCTGTTTAATTATGTATTAGGGAACAGTTTAACTAAAAAATATAATGACAGTAAAACAAGTGTTTCCCATAAATCATTGTTAACAATAGGTATTGCTGCAAACTTAGGTTTGTTGGGTTACTTTAAATATGCAGATTTTTTTATAGAAAATGTTAATCTGGTAGCCAATAGTTCAATTGAACCTCTTAACTTGGTTCTTCCTTTGGCAATAAGCTTTTTTACCTTCCAGCAAATTGCATACTTGGTGGACAGTTATAAAGGAGAAACGAAAGAGTACGATTTTTTAAACTATGCACTTTTTGTAACCTTCTTCCCTCAACTTATAGCAGGACCAATCGTTCATCATAAAGAGATGATGCCACAATTTGCATCGAAATGGAATTTAGTTAAGAAGTATAAGAATATCGCATTGGGATTGTTTATATTTTCAATAGGATTGTTTAAAAAAGTGGTTATTGCAGATACCTTTTCAGTATGGGCAACCAATGGATTTGATACAGCAACGACATTGAATCTTGTAGAAGCATGGGCGACAAGCTTGAGTTATACATTTCAGCTGTACTTTGACTTTTCAGGCTATACCGATATGGCAATAGGAGCAGCCTTGTTGTTTAATATAAAATTGCCAATAAACTTTAATAGCCCCTATAAAGCCTTGAATATACAAGACTTTTGGAGAAGATGGCATATTACACTGTCCAGATTCTTAAGAGATTATATTTATATTCCTTTAGGTGGAAATAAGATATCAAGCTTTAGAACCTATTCAAACCTTTTAGCAACCTTTGTAATAGGTGGACTTTGGCATGGCGCTGGATGGACATTTGTATTTTGGGGATTTTTGCATGGGATGGCATTAATAATCCATAGAGTATGGCAATCTTTAGGATTAAAAATGTGGAATTGGTTGGCATGGTTAATTACCTTTAACTTTGTGAATGTGGCATGGGTATTTTTTAGAGCCAAAGAGTGGGACGATGCTATTAAAATTCTTGGGGCGATGTTTGGAATTTCAAACATGATAAGTATTCAAAGTTATAAAGCTAAAGAACTTTTAGTTCATATAGAAGGCAATGACAAAACATTGGGACTTTTAGTTGTTACAATGATAATTGTTTTCTTTTTTAAAAACAGTTGTTCTTATTATCAAACTAAACTTGTATTTACTTATAAAAATGGGTTTTTTATTGCCTTTTTATATATCATTTCAGTCCTTGAAATGTATAAAGTATCAGAGTTTTTATATTTTAATTTCTAAGGATATTTATGCCAAATAAACGATGGATTCAATTTATTTTCACTGTTGCTTTTATAGGAATAGTAGCTATTATTTTATTTAATTATTTAATGAATCCCTATCATGTTTTTTCACATAACTATTTAAAAGAATACAATCACGTTAAAGATAATCTTGTGGATGATGAAATGTCAAAGTTTTATGCGGCAAAAGACGCAAACCCTGATGTCATATTAGTGGGATCTTCAAGAGTAGAACACATAAATCCTAAATATTTAGAGGCATATACTCAAGGTAAAGTTTATAATTTAGGAGTAAAAGGTTCAGGATTATCAACGCAATACAAACTTATAAAATATTTTATTACCAAGCAAAAGGTAAAAACAGTTATTTTGGGCTTAGATTTTTATGCTTTTAGCCCAGCCAATATTGGGAGCTATAAAGATACAGGAAATACACGATACGATAATTATTTTTTAGATGATTATTTAAAATCCGTGTTAAGTTTTAGAACTTTTAGGAAATCTCTTTTAACACTTAAAGATAATTTAAAACATAAAGAGGGAAGAATAGTGTGGGAAAATGGATGGGATACATATTCGCATGAATATCCTATGATTCAAACTCAAAGTGATGAATGGCATTTAAATAAAATTGATTCAACTTTCCCAAATTTTGGGATTAATCAAAAGTTTTTTGGGAATGAGTCTTTTAAAAATCCTCATTCGATTGACAAAGGTTTGGAAATTTTATCAGAAATTGTCGCATTATGTCAGCAAAATAATGTAGAGTTAAAATTATTTACAACCCCTTTATATTACAAAGTGTATGATGTAATCACAGGAAATGGATATGCTAATACGTATAATTATTGGAAACAATCGTTGTCAAAATACAATATGATTTATGACTTTAATTATAAAAATAGCGTTACTCAGAATTACAAAAATTATGTGGATTCCAGTCATTTCAAAGCAAATTTAGGTGAATACATCTTTGCAAAAATGTATGGTAATACAGATAAAACAATTGAAGATTTTGGGAAATTATTGCAAGAAAACTTGCAGTAATGGATCAATTAAGTTTGAATAATGCCTTTAATGCATTTAAACTGATTTTTTTCTTGATTCTTTTCTATTTGTTCCACCATACCTCGCTCAAAAACACCTACTTTTCTTTTATGAAAGAGGTGAAATTGGTTGGCAATATATTTTGCAGAAACGATTTTATAACCTAAGCCTTTGAAACGCCATTCTAGGTCACTGTCACTTGCATATGCAGAGTTACCCAAACTTTCATCAAAACCGTTAATATGATACATGGCTTTTTTATAACATGAGAAATTACAACCTAAAAGAGGTAACTCTTTTTTTCTTAAGAGTAATAATTGATGAATCCAACCAAATGGTTTTATTTTTAATCCTTCTTCTGTATGTTTTTCTTCTTTTGCATCGTTAGCAATATCAAAATATTTTCGGACAAAGTTTTTTTCCAGCCAATTTGATGTGATGATTTTCTCTCTTAACATAGAAGAGTATTTAGGACCTAAATTAACCCGTCTTCCTGAAACAATATTTAAAGGTGCAGCCACACTTAAATGTTTTTCTATAAAATCACTGTATAAAATGCAATCACCATCGATGAAAATAAGATATTCGCCACTAGAAGCTTTGATGCCTTGATTTTGTGAATGGGATTTTCTTACGCCCAAATCCTCTTGAGTGGTATGTTTGACTTCCAAACTTGTTATAGAATTGACAAATGCTTTCATGTGTTCATCTTGTCCATCTTCTGCAATGATGACTTCAAAGTTTTTATAGGTTTGTTGTTTTAGAGATTCTATGATAAGTTCAAGGGCTTGGACATCTTTATATACGGCAATAATCACACTGACTTTCATATATTCTCCAAAATGGTTTTAAATTTTTCAAATTGCCGTTCAGCGTCAAACTCTGTATGTGCTTTTTGTTTTCCTAACAGTGCGAGTTGTTCTTTTTTATTGGGATTATTGTACATAGTCAATAACTTTTGATACAAATCTTCGCTGTTCATACTTTCAAAAAGTAAGCCGTTGATGTCATTGTCTATTATTTCTAAAGGACCACCTTGATTACTGCCTAAAACACAAATGCCACACTGCATGGCTTCAATTAAGACCAAACCAAAAGTCTCTTTTTGGGTTGCCAGTACTACACAATCGGCAATTTGCATAGAGTCACTTGGGTTATTGATAAAACCTGTAAAAATATCATGAGGGTAGTTTTTCTTTAAGTTATTGGCATACTCTTCATTCATTGCATGACCGATAATAAGAGTTTTGGCTTTGATATTATTGTGTCGTAATTTTTCAACGGCTTCTAACACGATGTGTTGCCCTTTGGCTTCTTCAATTCTTCCTACAATAGCAACAATAAACTCCTCTTTGAGTCCTAGAGAGTTTTTTAAAATCTCCTTTTCTTCGCTAGATAATAGTTTAGGCGTATTGGCTCCAATGTAGCACATGTGCAATTTTGGACAGATGTTCTTGGGGATAAATTTTTCAAGTTGTTCTTTTACCATATGTGTTACAGCAATGATGGTATGTATATTTTTATATAAAAACTTGTGGTAAAAATCGTTT
>JBAYZM010000045.1:0-12775 GCA_041672515.1 Arcobacteraceae bacterium | reverse complement strand
TATGCTGCGTGTCCTGATTTGGAAATGAGTCGATTGATTTTTGATTTATTAAAACCCGAAGAGTTTGGTGTGGAGTTGAGTGAAACCTTTCAAATTCACCCCGAACAAAGTACGTGTGCGATTATTGTACCCCATAAAGAAGCTTCGTATTACAATGTGTAATTACCAAGAATTTAATAAAAATAGGGTAAAATGTACCAAATTCATAATTTTAAGGATACCTCTTGCTGAATAAAATACTGGACTTTTGTTTTACAACATCTAAGCAACCTGTACTTTTAAAAGATTTACTCGTTGCCAATGTGCAACACAATGAAAAAATGCACGTCGATGCGGCGAAGTTAGGATTTCGACTCAATGTCGGTAATGCGTATGTTGTCTATATTCTTATTGTTTCAATTTTTTCAATTCCTGTTGCTGCCATTTCTCATAAAGTTTTTGCCAATATTGACTCTCATGCTTCCATTGTGGCAGCGGTGATTTTTACGGCGGTGATTTTTATTTGGTTCAATTTTTTTAGAGTATGGATTAAAGACAAAATGTCAGGTAAAGTCATACGACAAGCGTGGGCAGTGCATTTCCCTTATTTCCCATATGATGAATACCGATACAAAATTGAAGAGATTTTCCATAAAGCCATGAAAGCTGAAATTCCTAAAAAAGATTTGGAAAAATATATTTTGGATAATTTAATTAAAGAGTAAACGGCTTTAGTCGCAGATGGCTTTAGCTGTTGGGTTTCGTTGTTGTTTTAAGGGCATATCAATATATTTTCCTATGATATTTTGCTTTTGTTTAAACCCTAAAGTGATTTTTCGTTTTGTAGGAATATGCTCGTAAATCTCAAAACCCGCTTCAAACATGGAAAGTCGAATAGGCGTTGCAATGGCATAGGTCGTTACAATGGCTGTTTCGTTGCATAAAGCATAAATATCGTTAAAATACTCCACACTCCAAAGCTCACGATTGACCTCACTGCTGAATGCATCTTGATAGACAATATCGATATTACGTAACTCTTTGACATACTCTCTGGCATTGCCTATAAAAAGTTCGATTTTAAATTGCTTATCCTCATAAGAGTGGCGGGTAAGCAAACTCTCAATTATGGGTGCAATGGGTTCAAACTCTTTAGGGTACGTAAAGTTTTGCAACGATTGGATGAGTTTTTCATCCAATTCAGGCGAATAAACAGTTACGTGCATATTCAGCTTATTTTCCAAAATATAATAAAGCGTGGCAAACGTGTTGTACCCCAACCCAAAACAAATATCTAAAATACGAAGTTGGGTTTTATTGGCATGAAAACTCAATGCAGGAATAACATGTTTGTATAACGCTTCTTGAATTGCACCATCATCGACATTGTGATAGTGTTGATTGTAATTTGTTGAAAAAAGAGTGTGGGAACCATCTTTGGTGGGGATTATCAAAGACCACTGCCCCACATGTGCAATTTTCGTGCGGTAATGACGTGATACTCTTCAAATAAATCGGTGTTGTTAATGGCGACAAAAGTGGCATTATCGAGCATGGTTTTTATGGCTTCTTCGTTATTGTGCGATTTTTTTTCCACAATGATGATATTAGCAGAGTTTTCTAAGGCTTTGTACATCAGGGCAATAATGTGTTTTGCATTGGGACAATGGCTTAAAATATCGCTTAAAATGATGTATTCGTACTCTCGTGCCACGCCATTGAGTTTGGCATCTTTTTCTTCATTAAACTCAATGGTTTTGACACTGCCATTGTACTCGTGTGCGACGTTTTCAATCACCTCATTGAGAAAATCAAGGTGGTTATTGATGTGTAAAATAGCAATATTTTCAAAGGGTTGAAAAAACTCTTTAAAAAGATTTAACGCTTTTTGCACCTTAGAGTCCTAATTTTTCCATTTTCTTTTCGCTTAAAAAAAGCTCTTTGTTGCTCATAACGCCAATATCTTTTCGTAAAATATCTTTGGCAATTTTTTGAGCTCCCTTAAGTGAGTGCATATCACACGTACCACATTGGTAAATATTGAGTTCTGGAATATCGCTTTGGCTTTTAACGGCTAAGACATCTTTCATGGCTTCTTTCCAAGCTTTGGCAACTTTTTTCTCACTGGGGCTTCCCAATAAACTCATGTAAAATCCTGTTCGGCAACCCATGGGCGAAACATCAATGATTTCAACCTCTTTAGAGTTTAAATGTTCTCGAATAAATCCAGCAAACAAATGTTCTAAGGTATGAATGCCTTTTGAGCTCATTTTCTTTTTATTGGGAGCATAAAATCGTAAGTCAAACACCGTAATAACATCACCAGAGGGTGACTTCATGGTTTTAGCCACACGAACCGCAGGTGCTGGCATAATCGTGTGGTCAACTTTGAATGAATCTAATAATGGCATAACATTTCCTTGTATGGGTTTTATGGCAAGATTTTAACACATTACTCTTGAAGTGGTCTTTATATTTTCAGTTAATACCCAAATTTTTCCGCACCATGCCTTTATATGCTTTCATGTGCACTTTAAGCATAGAAGGTATCACTTCCAACCGACAGGCATGAACAATATGAGCATACTCTTTTTTAGAGTAAATGGATTCACGATTACGAGCAAGAAGTATAAGTTTGTTCACGTCATCATCAAGTTTTATGTCACTTCGGTCGCAAATGGCATCATAAACATTAAAAAAAACACGGCGATCGTGTGAATCCATCTTGCAACTGTCATCAAGCATCTTAAGTGCCAATTTGGAAGCATATTCGATTTCAAGGGGTGTAAAAGGGTAAGTCAAAGCCCATTCATACGCTTTTTTAAAAATATCCATAAAGAGTACCTTTTTAAAGAAGCGTATGCAAGTTTTGTACCCAAAGGAAATAAGGCTTTATTTTAAAATAAATGTACTTTAGACTTTTTTGGGGAAACCAAACTAAAAAACGTTATAAATATATCAAGGAAGTATGATTTTATGGGGTTAATGGTGCGGATGAGAAGACTCGAATTATCTAACCTTATATTCTTTTAAGTTTCTTATAATATAAAAATCCCATAAAATAGCACTTCTTTAATTTATATTTATTCCTTTTAATGTATAATAATATAATTATTTTGGACACCCAAGAGGACACCCATATAAAATTAACTTTAAAAGGTTATGGAATGGCTTTAAAAATTAGTGATTATGCAATTTTAAAAAATGAAAGTAATATAAGAATACACAAAAAGGATATAACAAAGTTTATTTTTGATTTTAGAATTGAGGATAAAAGGTATAGAAAAACTTTTAATGTTAAACAAACGGGATGGGATAAAAAGCAATGTATAAAAGAAGCTAAAAAAGTATTACAAAATTTAAAAGATGATATTGAGCAAGGATATAATCAATCACAAGACTCAACACTTGATAAACTCTTTGAGCTTTATTTTTCTACTTTAGATAATAGAAAACTAGGAACACTCCAAAAAAAGAAAATATACAACAGATACATAAAAGAAACTTTAGGTAAAAAGAAAATAGACTCACTAAAAGAGTTCCATTTTAAAGGAATAATTAAATCTTTAGAAGTTAAAGGATTAAAGCCAAAAACCATAAAAGGAACTTTAGAAGTATTAAAGCCTTTATTCAATTTTGCTATACGAAACAAAATTATCAAAGAAAGCCCTGTAACTTATTTAACTGTAAAAATACCCAACCAAAAGAAAATAGTAACAGGTGCAACAGAGCTATTTAATCAAGTGTATCAAGCCATAACAACACTTTACAAAGAAGAGCCATTTTATCAAGCTTTATTTTTATTTGGATTTACAGGTCGTAGAAAAACCGAGATATTAACACTCAAATGGGAAAACATAGATTTTACAAATAATTACTATTGGATAGAAGATACAAAAAACGATGATAAACAAAAGTATCAATTACCCCCATTTATTAAAGAACAATTATTAAAAATTACAGATACAAAAAGGGGCTTAGTATTTAAAAGCCCTGTAACTGGTAAGGTAATATCAAACATAGATAGACAAATGCGAAACCTCATCAAACATTTAGCTTTTATGTACTGTAATGATAATCCACTTTATCAAGCTTATACTATCTTAAAAGCAAAAGAAAAAACCAAAGAGTACATAAGTAATTTAAAATGGACTGATAGGCTTACAAGCGATTTAAAAGAGATATTATCAAGATATAAAGGTGCAAAAGATGGATTTATATTTGCTAACTTAGAACTTGAAAAGTTTGATAAATTAAGCCCCCATTATATGCGAAATATTTTAGTTTCAATGTTAGCAGAACAACACACCGAAGCCATTACACTAAGTGCAATATTAGGGCATAAAGATGTAAACACCATAAACAAGTATTTATCAATCAATCATTTTAAAGGTAGCCAAGAGGGTATTAAAAAGATTGATGATATTTTAGATATTGAGGTTGAAGATGAAAAAGAAAAAATCTAATATTCTACATCCTGATATTAAAGGTGTTCACTTTATACTTAAAAATAAATATCCTGAAGTAGATTTTAAAGATGATAAAAAACTACAAGAATGGAAAGATGCTTATAAAAAATATAGGGAAGATGTTAAAAAAACATTACTACAAAATTGGAATGATGCTTATAAAAAATATGGTAAGTACGAAAACTTCAAAGAAGTAAACTTTGAGATACCTTATCTTTATCGAACTACATATCAAGATTGGTGGGAACTTCAACAATTTATGATTTTATTTGATTTGGATATTTCTGATGATAAACAAAGAAGATTATCTTATGAAATAATTAAAGAATTTGGAGATAGTATACCAATACTTATGATTGGAATTGAACAGAAATATTTTGATGAATTTAAATTAAAAATTGAGGAAGAATTTAAATTTATTGATGAACTTTTTAAATTTTGTAAAAATAGATTTCCTACACAAAGAAAAAGAGCTATACCCTATTTAAAAAAAGAATTGAAACATCCAACAGAAAAGTTTATTTCAGAAAATATGCCTGATTATATAAAAGCAATTGAAGTCTTAGAATTCTATTCATTAAATAATAGAATTGAAGCAAAAGTATACTTATTTTCAAAATTATTACATCCTTATATATTACCTAATAAAACACAAGAAACTTTAATAAACCTACTTAAACTAAAATAAATCATAATATTTGAAAATGTCGAGTTTTTAACTTAACTTGAAAAATTCTTTATATTACAATCCTTTTATCGATATTGAGTGAAACCAAAGAGTTTCAATAGGTATATAAGGATTAATACCTTTTTTTTTAATTAATAAAGGTTTTACAGATGGAAACATCACAAATAAAAAAAGAATGGTTAAATCCAAAAGAGGTAAAAAGTGAATTTGGATTTAGTGTATCAACATTAGCAAAAAATCGTATGGATTGTAAAGGTATTAGGTACTCAAAAATAGGAAAGTATATCAAATACAAAAGGGCTGATATTGAAGCTTTTTTAAATGATAACTTAGTTGAGGTGGCTTAATATGAAATTATTGTTAATCAACAACTACTTACAAAAGTTTGATACTTTTAGAATTGACTCTTTAAAAAATGTTTCTGAATTAGAAGAGTTAAAAGATGAGATATACGCTTTGATTAAAGATTATACAAAGAAGTATAAAAAAGAAGATGTGTTCACAGATATTTTAAATCATATTGCACTTGATGTAAATTATGAAGTAGAAAAAGCTTGTGAAAAGTTAGAGAAGAAAAAAGGGGTGCAATTATGAAAAAAGGCACTCCAATACTAATAAATGGTAGAGAGTCACAAATATTTTATCGTGAGAGTAGAAGCAATAAAAAAGATAATGTGAAACTCAATACTTTAGAAATTGTTACAATCATTGATGAACTCTTAAAAGGTAGTGAGAGTAACTTTAAGCACCCTAAGGGAATAACAACAATGAACACCCTTACAAGTTGGGATGAACCAAGATTAAAAATCAAGCGATTATCTAACAAGATTATAGAGCTTAGAAAAATAATCCCAAAGAGTGCAATATTAACATTTAGAGATTTTAATAACCCCAAAGATGAATGGAAGTATGGAGTTATTAAAGATGATGAAGTGATATTTTTTCTTAGAAATTTAAAGAAAAGAATATTATCAACAATAGGGATATAAAACAAAGCTAAAAGCACTTTAAGCTTAGAAAAAACACCCCTTATTTTTCAATACAGTTTAATTCCTTACAATTCCAAAAGGAAAACACAAAAATAGCCAAAGTCCTATAAGTAGTGGGGCTTTGACTATAATTCAAATATCACTTTAAGAATTGAACTTCTTAATATAAAGGTAATTATACAATGAACACACTTACAGAACTACAAAATTTTATAAACGACTTTAACCAAAACAGCGATGAAGATTTTGAAATAGACAGCATAAGGATAGACTTTTCAAAACAGCATAAAAAAGAGAAGTTAGAAGAGTTAGGAGCGTGGAAAAAAATCAACAAAAACGATAAAAAGATAATGGATAAACTCAAAAAAAGGCTTGAAGCTGATGAGGTTACAAGTGCTTTACAATTAGGAAAATATAATATCTACTACTACAACAGCAACAAAGACAAACCAAAATATCGTTTGGCTACTATGGTTATATTTGGATTAAAACAGTATCACAAAGAGCCACCACCTCATCAAATTGTAACCAAGATAATATCTATCCTAAAAAATATTACTAATATTGATTTATGTTTGGATATGAAACAAAAGCCAAATTTAGAAACACTTAGTAATAGATTTGATTTAAAACGATACTTTGATACAAAAATAAAAGCTTATACAGATACTTATTATATCAATGATACAAACATTCCAATGATAGATAAGGTAACGATTTATAACAAAGCATTCAAAAACTCTTTAGATGGTATTTTATGGAGGATAGAAGCTACAATCTCAATCCCAAATATAAAATACTTAGCTTTACCACTTCACGAGTTTAAACAAATTACAGATATTGCAAAAGGTATATAATGACTAAAGAACAAATTGAACAAAAGATAAAAGATTTATTATCAAAAGATAAAAGATTTGCAGGTGCAACAGTAAAGATAAATTACAAGGATAAACAAAATAAAGCAGAAATAAAAGAAAAGATGGAACTTAACAAAACTTAACATTTAGTACAAAAGAAAACCTTATAAAACCTAACATTTAGTATAAGATTAGTATAAGGTTATATCAAGATATCCTCAAGGGTAAATCCATTAAACAACACTAAGATTATACTAAGGTTTTACAAAGGGTAAACAGATGAAAAAATTAACACAGCTACAATATGAAGTTATATTCCTATACTCAAGAGGATTAACATTTAAAGAAATTGATACAGCACTTGCAACAACTTCAAGAGGAGTTTATTCTCAAGTAGTAGCAAAAGACAAAGGAAGAGTTACAAGAGCTAAAACATCAAGGCAAATTAATTTAAACAACTACAAACAAGAACTCAATAAAAAACTTGATGAGGTTAAAATACATAATAAACATTTTAGAAATTCTACGCAATGGATAAAAGAAAATTATGTTGTATCTTTAAAAGTTTCACAAAGAAGTTTTAGGCAATTTAAATCACTATAAAATGAAGTTTAGGGAATAAAAAAAGGATTTTGGACACCCAAGAGGACACCCATAGTGTAAATAATGCTTGAAAGTCTGTTATAAAGGGGTTAGTTAATGGTGCGGATGAGAAGACTCGAACTTCCACACCGCGAGGCACCAGATCCTAAGTCTGGCGTGTCTACCAATTTCACCACATCCGCAGGTTTTTTACAAAAAAAAAGATTTAGGTAGACTAAATCTTAAAAAATGGTACGCCCTAAAGGATTCGAACCTTTGGCCTACGCCTTAGAAGGGCGTTGCTCTATCCAGCTGAGCTAAGGACGCAATAAAAAAATGGGGTAAGTAATGGGGCTCGAACCCACGACCCTCTGAACCACAACCAGATGCTCTAACCGACTGAGCTATACCTACCACATGAAATAAAAAATAGATGGTCGGGGCGAGAGGATTCGAACCTCCGGCCCCCTGGTCCCAAACCAGGTGCGCTAACCAGACTGCGCTACGCCCCGAAACATAATTTCTCTTAAAAAGAGGACGGAATTATAATATGTTTTAAGCAAAATGTCAAGGGATTTTCAAACAAATTGAGGAAATCCCTTATTTCTTTTAGAATTGAATAAGTCCATCAATAGGAGAACTTGCAGTGGCATACGGTTTTTTTGGAATTCGTCCTGCTTTGTATCCCATTCGCCCTGCCATAACGGCATATTTCATCGCCTCTGCCATTAAAATTGGGTCTTGAGCACATGCAATAGCTGTATTAGTTAAAACCGCTTCTGCCCCTAATTCCATTGCAATGGCAGCATCACTGGCACACCCTACTCCCGCATCCACAATCACAGGTACTTTTACCGCATCTTTAATAAATGCAATGTTGTATCGGTTTTGAATCCCAAGACCTGATCCAATGGGTGCGGCTAATGGCATAATCGCATCTGCCCCTGCTTGTTCTAATCGTTTGGCAATAATGGGGTCATCGTTGGTGTATGCCATAATGGTAAAGCCCTCTTTTTTAAGAACTTCACACGCTTTAATGGTTTCAATAACATCAGGATAGAGTGTTTTATGCGCATCACCAATAACTTCTAATTTAATAATATCAATACCCGTAGCTTCTCGCATAAGTCTAAAAGTCGTAATGGCTTCTTCGGCGGTAAAACATCCCGCAGAGTTTGGAAGCAATTTAACCTTGGTATCTTTAAAATAATCTAATAAATTCTCTTCATTGGGATTCATAATATTAACTCGTCGAATAGCCACAGTAATCAGCTCACTTCCACTTGCAATGGTGGCATCTTTTGTCGTTTGGAAATCTTTATATTTACCACTTCCTACGATTAATCGGCTGTTAAATTCGTATTTTCCTATCTTTAATATTTCGCTCATTGTGTGTTTCCTTCTATAAACTGTAAGTACTCTTTACTTGCATTGGTTATTTGTATTGCTATAATTTCGGGCAAATCATAGCTATGATTTTCTTTAATTTTCCTTTGAATTTTTTTAAAGTTTTCTTTTTTAGTTTTTATACTAAGCAGAACCTCTTTATCTACACACAGTTTATTTTCCCATGAATACAGTGAGTTAATTTTACTTAACTGCACACAAGCAGCCAGTTTTTCTTGCACCAATATTTTAGCAATTTTTTTAGCCTCTTTTTTAGACGCACACGTGGTTTGAACGATAATAGCTTTCATATTTTACAACTTCTTTATTTGAGCAATCAAATCTTCGGGAGTCAAGGAATAGTTATTTCCCTCATACAAACGTGCGGCTAAACTGTGTGCCAAAGAAGCACTGATGGTGGCATTTAAAGGCGTGTATCCTTGAGCCAATAAAGAAGCTATAAGTCCAGCTAAAACATCGCCTGTGCCCCCTTTACTTAAAACCGATGTACCGTATTTGTTAATGTACAATCTAACCTCATGCGCAATTATAGAGTTGGCACCTTTTAAATACAAAACAACTTTGGGATATTTTGCACTGAACATCAAGGCATATTTTAAACGATTCTTTTGTAACTCTTCAACACTGATATTCGCAATATCGCACAATTTAAGCAGTGAACAAAACTCTTTAGGATGAGGGGTCAGCACACTGTTTTGGGTTAAGGCTTCAAGTACAATTTCATCGTAAAACAAATCAGCATCAATGACTTTGGGAAGAGGATTTTTGAGTAACTCTTTTATCTCTTGACGCTCATAATTGCCCAATCCCATTCCCAAGGCGATGGCTGTTGTATTAGCGGGTAACTTATGACATTGCATAATGTAGTAGGGTAAAGTAATATTTTCATGCGTAATTGCTGTCACTAACGAACAGCCAAAATTAAACGCTGCATCGCATGCTAAAATACCGGCTCCTTTTTTTTCTCCTACAATCACACTTAAATGTCCAAAATCTCCTTTGTGAGTATTGGTTTTTAGACGAAAAGGTATCTCCATATCCAATTTATCCAGTAAAAAGATATTGCTCTCCTCTTCGTATAAATTAGAGGCTACGCCCAAAGATGCGACTTCTATTTTTCCTACAAAATCTTTGACGCCATCGGCAAATAAAGCACTTTTTAATGCTCCCATCGTAATGGTCGTATTGGCTTTAAAACATACGGGTAAAATATGCCCCTCTTTACTGATTCCTGAAGGAATATCACATGCAATTTTGTACCCTCTAAAATCATTGAGTTTTTGAATCAATTTAACAGTAAACTCATCTAAGGTTTTATTTAAGCCTGTTCCAAAAAGACAATCCACTACAACATCACACGCTAAGGGTTGTTCAATCGTTTTTATGCCAAGGGCGTGTGTGCGTTTTTGTTGAAGTTTTGCCATAGCTGATTTGAGTTCATAAGGCGTGCATAAAAAAACGTGGTATTTGCCCAAAAGCAATCGAGCCAACGCAATACCATCAGCACCGTTGTTTCCACTTCCACACACAATAAGCACACTGCTTTGCTCTTTAAAATTATTTTCAATAAATCGTGCCATACTTAAACTGGCATGTTCCATCAAAATATCTTCACTTAAATGAAACTGCTCGTAACATTTTTTATCCAAAGAATTGACTTCATAAAATATCTTTTGCATGGTTACTTCCTAAACTTCCAGCCAAGTGGCTCTAAAATGGTTTTAATTTTTTCTTTCACATCACCTTGCAGTTCAAGCCACTCTTCGCTCATAGCTCCACCACATGCCAGTTTCTTTTTCAACAGTTTTAAAACCTCTTTTTTGGTGCTCTCATCGCAATAAAATCGCCCGACCAAAGTTACGGGTTTGCCGTTACGTTTTTCATAAGTAAAGACCAATTGATGCTCTTTTTGCGGAATATTTTTCTGAAATTGTGGCTTTTTTTTCTCTTCTTTAGCGGTATCAAAACAATCACCACTTAAATTAGCCCCCATTTCAAACAAACTTTTTTTCATTGCATCCCCTTACTTTCTTCTTAACTTATTGTATCGTATGACAAATAAATCTTCGTCTCATCTTTGTGGCACATTTTTTATTAAGGCTTAGTTATAATGCAAAAAATATCTAAGGAAAAACTATGAAAAACAGACTTTTAATCGTATGGTCCAGTGGAGATATTGAAGTTGCGCATAAACTTGTTTTGTTGTACGGTTCAGTTATTTTACCCCGTGCTTATTGGGATGAAGCCACGATTATGATTTGGGGACCATCGGCGCAACTTTTAGCGCAAAATGAAACGTTGCAAGAGAAAGTTAAAGCCATTATGGAAACAGGCGTTCACTTCAATTGTTGTGTGGTTTGCAGCGATGAATATGGTGTTTCCCACACCTTAGAAAACTTAGGCGTTGAACTCACTCACACAGGTGAAATGCTCACAACTGCCCTTCAAAACGATTGGAAAGTCATAACGTTTTAATACTTATAACGCCACTCGTGAGAAAACATCCAACTCATTGAGTGGTGTAAAATTACCCGTTTTGTACTGTTCAACCGCCACTCGACCAATCATGGCTGCATTATCCGAGCAATATTGCAACTGACTTAAGTGAAGCGTGGTGTTGTATGGTTGGCACAATTGTTTTATTTGGGTTCGCAAACAAATATTCGCACTAGCACCCCCCACAATTGCAAAATGTTGGGGAGGATTTTGTTTAAAGAGTTTTTTCATTTTTTGCACAATATGCGCCACAGCTGTTTTTTGAAAAGAAGCACAAATGTTCTGCTTCACGGCAAGGTTAAGTTCGTTTTCTTTTTCAATTGCCATACGCACTGCATTTTTAAGTCCCGAATATGAAAATGCCAATAAAGCACTTTGACTCAACGGAATGGGCAACTCATACGCACTGTCATTGCCTTGGGAAGCATACTCTTGTACAATTGGGCCACCGGGGTAACCCAAATTTAACATCTTAGAAACCTTATCAAAACTCTCACCAAAACTGTCATCAATGGTTTTTGCGCTGACGTGCATGTGGTTTAAATCTTCCACTTCAATGACTTGAGTATGACCCCCTGAAACCAATAACACTGTTATAGGGAAAATCGCCTCTTTTTCAATAAACAAAGAGTAGACATGCCCTTTGAGATGATTTACTGCAATCAACGGTATTTTTAACGCAATACTTAAGGCTTTTGCCATGGTGACCCCTTCGGTTAGCGTAACGGCAAGTCCTGGTGCATTGGTCACGGCAATGGCTTTAAGTAAAGGAAAATACGCTTGACACTCTTCTAAAATTTTGGGTAAAGCTTCGACGTGTAAGCGAGCCGCCAATTCAGGGACAACTCCTCCATAAACGCTGTGTTGTAACTCTTGAGAGATTTTTTTATGATACACTAACTTTAAAGTATCAATAGAGGTTACCGCAATAGAGCTGTCATCACACGAAGATTCAATGCTTAAAATCAAGATTTTGACTCCTCACACTCTATTTCTCGCTTTATCCAATCAAGCGCACAATCAAGTTTCCCAAAACCAGACTCCGCATTGATGTGACCTGCCTTTTCCATAATTTTCATGCCCACATTAAGCGTTTGCTGAAGCTGTATGGCTTCTTCTAAACTCATATACGGGTCATTGTCTGACGCAGCCATAATCACCTCTTTACTTTTTAAATCACGAGGCAAAGGATACGGGAAAAACGATTTAATGGCTTCAATATCGCACGTTTGTCGTACGGGTGCTACTAGCATTAACTTATCCAAAGTAATATTAAGTTCATCCAAACAATGAAACCAAGCAATATTT
>JBAYZM010000044.1:0-12826 GCA_041672515.1 Arcobacteraceae bacterium | reverse complement strand
TTTTAAACCATACGGATAGCCAGAACCATCACATTTTTCATGATGTTGTTCAATGATTTTCAGTAGCGTTTCATCGGTTTCACCAATCTCTTTTAAAATGGCAACACTAAGAAGTGGATGTTGTTTCACGATTTCAAACTCTTCATAAGTCAGACTTCCATTTTTGGTAATAATATCATGGTCAATATCTTTTTTTCCAAGATCATGCAACATGGCTGCTTTTCCTAGCATGGCTAAATTTTTTTCATCAAGCCCCAGAAATACACCAAATCCAATTGCATAGGCCGCAACATCAATACAGTGAGTGTAGGTATAATAATCGTAAGAAGTAACTTTAAGCATGGAGTACATGGCTTTGTTGTCTTTTAAAATCAGATGCACTGAAGTATCAATTATAGAATCCACTTGCATGATATTTTCAGTTGTGATTTCACTTTCAAATAGGTCATTCATGGTCACTGAGGCAATTTGATTAATAAAAGAAGCTTTGCTGTCCAAGTTGATACTGGGATCATTTATAATGGTGCTAATATTACTTTGTAAATAGTTTTGATAGAGTTTTTTGTCGTCAGATTTTATATAGAGTGTGGCAATATTTTCATCAACTAAAAAACACTCTTTACTCGTTTGAAAGAGTTCATCTTTTTTAAGCAAAATAGAAAATACTTTCTCTTCTACCTCTTTGTAGATATTAAAAGCATAACATTCTCCTTTTTTGAGAATATCTTTAGAAATAGGAGTAAACTTTTTTAATTCCATTTGGCTTCTTATAATTAATTATTTTTTTAATTATATCTAAAAACATAAAAGGTTTAATTAAGTGTAATAACACATTTGTGTCGGTATTATTAAATAAATAAAAATATTATTTATCAATGGTACAATATATGCATTATAATATCAAAAAAGAATCAATCATGCCAAAATTAAAAGAGTTTGAAACGCATAAACATTTGCTGCATTTTTCCCCAATGGACGATTTGCACCAAGAGTTTTTGGATATTTACAACAGTGTCAATGTGTCGGATAACAACAGTTTTAAAGAGAAACTCACCGTGCTTCTTGCGCACAGTAAAAAGCATTTTGCCCAAGAAGAAGCCCTCATGGATGAGTTTAAATATTCAACACAAAAAGAGCATAAAGAAGAACACAATAAAGTATTAACTGAAATGGAATATTTTTTAAATTTAAGTGTGACTCCTTTTGGACAAAAAATGCTTAAAGCCTATTATTTAGAAAAAATTCCCTCTTGGTTTGATTTACATCTCATTAGCATGGACAGTGATTTGGTTCATTTTTTAAACAGCAAAATAACGAAAGAAAGAGTGAGTTGAAATGAAGTTTTATGTTAAGCCCAAAGTACTGTTTTATGAAAAAAAAGGGTGTGGAGGTAATGCTCGACAAAAAGAGCTTCTCCACAAAGCCGGTGTGGAGTTTGAAGTCAAAGATATTTTAAACACCATTTGGACAAAAGAGTTATTGGACGCTTTTTTTGAAGGGTTAAGTGCGGAAAATATTTTCAATATGTCGGCGTTAAAAATTAAAAACAACGCCATTGATATTACACAAGTCAGTAAAAATGAAGCAATAGAATTGATGCTTAAAGAGCCAATTTTAATTAAACGCCCCCTTTTAGAGATTAACCACACTAAATTGTGTGGATTTGATATTGATAAAATCAATGCGTTACTAAATATTGCTATGCCCAAACCCAAAGACATTAATGAGTGTAAAAGTAGTATTCCATGCAAGAGTGTTTAAAAAAAATTTGTTCAGAGTTTGAAACGATAGAGGATTTTTTACACCAACAAACACCGCAAAAAGAGGAGCTTGTTAATCAACTTTTTGGAGAGTTTATGGAGTGTTTTTCAAAGGCCAAAGAGGAAAAACTGGAGTATCCCAAAGAGTTTATCAACGATGTTCGACTTTACAACGAAGGGTTTGAATTGGTGCATAAAAAGTTTGCCGATGTTCAAATACGCTATTTAATGCTCAGCGACTTTTATGATTTTGCACGGTTAACCAAAAAGTATAAAAAGAGAGCATTGCTTTAGGGAACATAACTTGCATACTTCATTGAAAATACAGAATAAGGAAAAAATATGGCAACCCCAATTGAGTTTATAAAACAAAACGAATTAGACTGGCAACCTTCATTGAATTCAGCATTAAGCAATGGCTTAAACGGATACAGAGGAGCTTTGATTGTTGAAGCAGGTAAACAAATTTCAGCTGATCGAAAATTACCACCAAAAATCCAAGCACGACAAGTGATTATGATGAGTACGGATACAAGCATTAAATTTTTAACGTGTGAGTTAGAAAGCTTTGATGACTTTAAACCCATGTTTGAAAAATACAGCCAGTTTTTTGTAGCCGATGGTATGTATTTATTGTATGTAACCGATTTAGAAGCCAATGGAACGTTTGAATATGAAGGAATTCCTTTTACTGCGTATATGTTAGATGAAAGTTCAGTGTGGAATGAGCTTTTAGATTTGGCGTCACTGGATAAAGGTGATATGAAAAGTTTAAAAAAACCTGAAGAAAAAATTGAAAAATTGTATGAAGAACTTTTAACGTCAGACACCAAAGAAAAAGCACGAACATACGAAGAGATGTGTTCTTTAAAAGGTGAAAGCTCAAAACAACTTATGGGTGCTGTATAATTTATTTATCATTTGAAGAGGTTTTCTAACCTCTTTAATGGCACTTTTTCTCTCTTTTTTAATAACTAACACCCTCTTTATATCATTTTTTATATAATACAAAAAAGAATGAAGAGAACAATTTGAATAAAAACTACGATGTAATAGTAATGGGCGCAGGGGCTGCTGGAATTATGGCGAGTATCAGCGCTGCTTACCACAACAAAAAAGTACTCTTACTTGAAAAACTCCCTAAAATTGCCACCAAACTCAAAGCCACCGGTGGTGGACGTTGCAATTTAACCAATACTTTAAACTCCCAAGATTTCATGCAAAAGTTTGGAAAACAAGGACGATTTATGAGCGAAGCATTAGAAATATTTGATGCTAAGGCTTTGCGCAATTTTTTTGCCAAAATAGGTGTGCAAAGCCATGCACCAGATGGTTTTCGAGTTTTCCCCATAACGCATAACTCTTCGACGATTTTAGATGCCCTAGAAGCTGAACTGGCACGTTTAAGTGTTGAAGTAGTGTGTTTGGTCTCTATTAATAAACTTGAAAAAAAGAGTGAAAAATTTTTCCTTGCTACAAGCCAAGAAACCTTTGAAGCAACGCAAGTAATTATTGCCACAGGAGGGTTGGGTTATCCCACTTTAGGTGCTTCTGGAGATGGATATGAGTTTGCCAAAGCGTTGGGTCATACGATTAGTGCACTTTATCCTGCGATGATGCCTTTAAAGACTCGTGAAAAATGGGTGGCTTTGTGTAAAGCCGATACGATTGCTTCTGCTACACTTAAAGTTAATTTAGCCAAATACAAAAAACTTAAAGCTACAGGAGATTTGATTTTTACCAAAGAGGGTATTCGTGGTCCTGTTGTATTGGATTTTTCTCGAGAATTAACTCCTATTTTAGATGCTTTAGAAGAAGTGCCTTTGTTGGTGAATTTAACCAAAGGCTTCAATGAAGAGCAAATCTTTACCCATCTTAAAAAAACTCTGACTCAAAATCCTAATTTTAATGTGGTGCAACTCATAGCCACACTGGTGCCTCAAAGTTTAAGTGAAGTTTTATGCCAGTTATGTGAAATCGAGCCAAGCAGTATGTTTAAAATGCTTGAGGGAATAAAAAAAGAGCAGTTAATCAAACTTTTAGCATGGACACCCTTAACGATTGTGGGGCATGAGGGATTTAAAAATGCCATGATAACAAGAGGTGGTATTAGTTTAAAAGAGATAGAGCCTAAAACTATGCAAAGTAAACTGGTTAAAAATCTCTATTTTTGTGGTGAAGTGGTTGATTTAGATGGTCCTTGTGGAGGATACAATTTACAATGGTCATTTTCAAGTGGCTATTTAGCAGGGAAAGGTAAAACCCATGATTGAAACACTTCAACAAGAAACACTCAAAAATTTAGAAAATAAATCAAATGAATATCTGCGCCTTTTTCATGGAAGAGGAGGGTGTTTTAAAGGATTTGAGTTTTTAACGATTGATGCCATTGATACTTTGTTGTTTGTTGTATTTTTTCAAGAGTGTGAAGAAAAACTTGAAAAAGCGTTGTTGGATTTTTTTAAAACATTGCAAAAGCAAGGTTTTCAAACGGGAATTGTCCAACGAAGGTATCTTCCCAAAGCACCCAGTGAAATCATTTTTGGAACACTTAATGAAACCAATGTGGCTTTAGAAAATACACTTAAGTATCATTTGAGTTTTTTAAATCACCAAAATATTGGTTTTTTTGCTGACATGAAACAAGGCAGAGAGTTTGTGGGCAAAATATGCGAAAACAAAAATGTGCTTAATCTTTTTGCTTATACGTGTTCTTTTAGTGTGGTTGCCATGAAAAATCAAGCCAAACAAGTCGTGAATGTGGACATGAGTAAATCAGCATTGAGTACAGGAAGAGAAAATCACCGATTAAATGCTTTAAGTACACAACAAGTGAAGTTTTTACCCTATAATATTTTAAAATCGTGGAGTAAGATTAAAAAATATGCTCCGTACGACGTCATTATCATTGACCCACCTTCTTTTCAAAAAGGCAGTTTTGCCGCAAGTAAAGATTATGAAAAAATCATTAAACGACTAAACGAATTGGCAAATACGCAGTGTATAGTATTGGCATGTTTAAATGACCCCATTTTAGATGAACATTTTATTGTGGATATTTTTAAAGCAGTTGCCCCAGAATTTGTTTTCGAAAAACGATTAGACAATGTTAAAGAGTTTAAAACCAACGATGAAAATCGAAGTTTAAAGAATCTGGTTTTTAAACGACAAATCAATGAAAATATTTGCCCTTTATGTAAAAAACCCAATTTATGTGGTGCAAAAAGAACTGCACCTTGTTGGTGCAACACTATTGAAGTTCCCCAAGCACTACGAGAGTTAGTACCCAGTGAACTTAAAACGAAAGCCTGTATTTGTCAAGAGTGTGTTGAAGCGTTTAAGAGTGATAAAGGTGAAATGTGAGTTTTTTATCTTCAAGTATTTTTATTGCCTTTTTGACCATTTAAATATATCAAGTATGATAAGAGTATTTTTCTCTTTATCTATATAATAAGGAACTGTATAACCTTTAAATATCATATCTCTTGTATTTATATCAGCATAGTAATGTGACTGTCTAAATTTATAAGGTGAAGTCGGAAGATTTAAAATTTTACCTTTTAGCTAATCTTTAAAATTATCAGCTCTTTTTATACTATCATTTGAAATAAAATTCCAAATATCACCAAAGTTTTTTCTAAAAGTTGGATTATATTCTATTTTCAACTTTTACCTTACAGTCACTATCTATACTTGACCACATCTCATCATGTGATATTGATTGCATAGTATCGTTTTTATAACTACTCATAGCCTCATTTACTCTTTTTCTAGCTTCTTCTGTAGATACAGTAGTGAAACCATCATCAGCAAGAGTAGATAAAAACTCTTTAAATTTTGACTGTAAATCTATATGATGTTCTTATATATTTTCATATAGTTCATCTTCTATTTGAAACTGTATAGTCTGCATATCTACACCTTTTTTGATTTGTGAATTATTATATCTTATTAGAGTATATACTATTATTAAGGATTAAATCCCCTCAATTTCAAGCTTTTTTTCAAAATACTCCAACAAAACAGCAAAACAGTGCCTGACACCTTTTTGCCTTTTTTGAAAATAATTTTATTTATAATAAATTATTTTTATAAAGTTCAATCAAATATTTACTATAGTAATGTCTTCCAAAATTATTTAAATGTCCATTATCTGCCCATTTTTCTTTAGGAATATAAAATTGTGTTAAATCAACTATTTTGATATTCTGAAATTTATTTATGATTTCTTTAATATCATAATTATAGTTAGCTTTAAATATTGGTTCTAAAATAATTGTTACTTCAATGTTTTTTTCTAATAAAGGATTTATTATTCCATTTATTATGTATGAAATTGTATTTTTATTTAAATTTTTAAGTTCTATTGATTTATTTATAAATTCTTCTTTTATATTATTTCCGACTAAAATACCATCTCCATTTCTGCATTTTAAATTTGAATTTCCATCTGGATTTTTTTTGATGTCATAAACTTCACAATCAGCATAATTTTCAATATTATCATTATTTTTTATAATACTACTAACATTTGTTTGTTGATTTATATTAAATTTATTATAAAAAGAAGTTATTCTATAAAAAATAGCTTCTGAATATGTAAAGAAAGTGTGAAAGCTTTTTATATAACTTAATAATCCGTCTAAAAATAATATTTTATCTGTATCAAAATAATATTTTAAATCTATTAAAGTTGGATTTTTAACTTTATTTAAATTTTCATATAATCTGTTTACACTTAAACTTACTATCACTTTTTGTGGATTATATTTTATAATAGTATTAATTGCATCAGGATAGTCTTCAAATTGGTTTCCACTCATACCAAAATTGAAAATATCAATATCATTTTTTTTAAAAATATTCGTTGAAATATGATAATATGTTCTACTACTACCAACAAAAATAATATCTTTATTGTAAAATTTATTCAATTCAAAAAAGTTGCTTTGAGAATTTTTATCTCCTATAATATAACTATTTTTTGTAGTCATTCTATTGGCTTGTATATGCAATGCAATATCTAATAAAATAAAGCCAAGTAATACTAAAAATAGTGATAAAAATATTTTTCTTTTAAAAGTTAAAATATAGAAATTCATTTGCTTTCCCCAGTCTGATTGCTAAAAATGATATAAATAAAAAACTAGCTGTTATAATAACTTGAAAAAGAGTAAATTGAAATTTTCTTTTAAGTAATTCCATACTATTTCTAAATGACAAGACTATTATCAATCCAAGAATTATTATTAGAATTTCTAAAAAATTTGTAGTAAATGTTAAATCCAAACTAAACATACTCCCCAAAACCTTAATAGCATCCTCCCACTCCCTAGCCCGAAAGAAAATCCATGCAATATTCACAAAGTTAAAGGTAATCAACCATGCTAACCAGTTCCACATCTTAAACCCTAAGTTACTCCATGCTCGATGAATAACTAAAGCCATTCCATGCAAAAATCCCCAAAATATAAATGTCCATCCTGCTCCATGCCACAATCCCCCTATTACAAAGGTTGCGAGTAGGTTTGAGTAGGTTCTAAAGCTTGAGAGTTTATTTCCTCCTAGTGGAATATAGACATAATCTCTTAAAAATCGTGAAAGGGTGATATGCCATCTTCTCCAGAAGTCTTGTATATTTAATGCTTTATAGGGGCTATTAAAGTTTATTGGCAATTTAATATTAAATAAAAGTGCTGCTCCTATTGCCATATCGGTATAACCTGAGAAGTCAAAGTAGAGTTGAAAGGTATAGCTTAAACTGGTTGCCCATGCTTCTATTAGGTTCAACGTTTCTGCTTTATCAAATCCATTGGTTGCCCAAATAGCAAATTCATCTGCAATAACCACTTTTTTAAACAATCCTATTGAGAATATAAACAATCCCAAGGCAATATTTTTATATTTTTTAACTAAGTTATAGGTACTTGCAAACTGTGGCATCATCTCTTTATGATGAACAATCGGACCTGCGATTAATTGAGGAAAAAAAGTTACAAACAGGGCATAGTTTAAAAAATCATACTCTTTGGTTTCACCTCTATACGAATCAACCAAATAGGCAATTTGTTGGAAAGTGAAAAACGAGATAGCCAAAGGAAGAAGAAGGTTTAAAGGTTGTAGTGTTATTCCACTTAATAGGTTTAAATTCTCTATAAAAAAATCAGCATATTTAAAATAGGCCAATAAACTCAAATTGACAACAATACCTACAGTTAAAAGCGTTTTAGAGGAGACTTTTATTTTTACATTACTTTTACTTTGATTCTCTTCATAACTCTTTTTATTTAAGCTATTTCCTACAACATAGTTAAAAAGCATGGATATTAATATTAAAGGCAAGTAAGCAATATTCCACCAAGAGTAAAAAAACAAGCTTACAAAAACCAAGAAACCTTTTGCACCTACGACTAATCTTTTATTTAAGAGGTAGAAGTAGATGAAGAAGCTTAGGGGCAGGAATGCGAATAGGAATTCGTAGCTATTGAAGAGCATTTAGTTTTTCCTTAATACAACACTTTTTAGTACTTATGTTTAATATTTCGACATATTATCAAAAGTTAGTTTAATTATTCTACATATAATCACAAATATGTTTAAATATTCAACAGTTGTATTTTTATTAGCTCATTTGTACTCTTAAAATAAAAAAGGCAGTTTTTTATGAATAAAAGAGATATTGCAGGTTATTTGGGAATTGATAGAAGTACTCTTTACAACTGGGAAAAAAACAAGCCCAATTTGTATACAACGGTTATGAAAGGTTTGGCATTTGATGATATGATTGAAAAAGCAGAGCAAAATTTAAATCAACTCAAAGAGCTTCAAAAAAATTTTGGAAAAATTCCACCCCAATATTTGAAAAAAAGCGAGTAAAAGTTGCGAGTAGAAGGAAGCGTATTTATAGAGAGTTTTTAAACGATTTAAACATCACCTCTTTATGATTGGTTTTGGTGTCTGAGTTTAAAATGGCATAGATAAAATCGTCGTTGAGAAATTTTAGGTAAAACGTTTTGATATAAGGATAACTCACCGTTTTCGAAAATGGTTCACTGGCATACTTTTTAATTAAACCTACTTGCATAAGAATAAAAAGACAAAAAGTAAAAAGAACCGTGATTTCAAATAAGGTAATGATTTTTGCAAAAATCTCTTTAATTTTTTGAGAATTCACAAAATGATTGGCAAATTGCAACAAGAATTTATACGAAGAAAAAAGAATCGCTAAATTAATGCCAAAGGCAATAAACATTGCCACAGCATATGAATCAGCATTTAAAAGATGAATTTTTTGCAGTAACATTGCCATGGGTGATGCCAATTTTGCACTAAGAGTAATTAAAATAAAGATTTTAAAATACTCAAACAGTTGGATATAAAATCGATTTTTATACGCCAAATAACTTAAAAAAATAATATTAGCAAGAAACAAAAAATCGATAAAATAGTAAAAGTTCAAAGAAAACTTCTTTGACTATTTGAGTTGTTTAAAGTTTTGATTGGGTTTTCCAATATGGTATCCTTGGTAATAATCCACGCCCATACTGTCAAGCACTTCTACAATCTCTTCACTTTCCACAAACTCAGCAATGGTTTGGATTTTTAACTCTTTGGCTAAGGTGACAATACTGTGCACAAAAGCTTTATCTTTGTAATCTTTGTTGATATTGATGATAAAATCTCCATCAACTTTTAAATAATCAATTGGAAATTTTTTAATGTAATGAAATGACGAAAAGCCTGAACCAAAGTCATCGATGGCAAATTTAAAGCCTTCGGCTTTTAAATTTTGGACAAATTTTTCTAAGAGAGAGAAGTTCTTAACTGTTTCTCTTTCGGTTATTTCAAATACAATTTTTTCTTTATTAATATCATATTGAGTAACAAGATGGTTGATTTTATCGATAAAATCACTCACCACCAGTGATTTGGGTGACAAGTTAATAAATAAAATTCCCTCGTAATTGCTCTGTTTGATTTTTTGGAAGGCTTTGGTAATAACCATTAAATCCATTTTATTAATTAGCCCCATTACTTCGGCTATTTCTATAAATTCATAGGCAGAAATGAGTTTATCGTCTTGTTGGATTCTCATAAGAAGCTCATGAATTACCAAGCCATTGGGATTGTTTTTTGACATTTGAATGGGTTGGAAAAAAGGAACAATTTGGTCATTTTCAATGGCCGTTGAAAGCAGTGAAGATTTATGTTGTTTTTCATTTAAAATAACTTCAATATCTTCTTGACTCGCAAGTTTAACGGAATTTTTTCCCTCTTCTTTGGCATGATACATCATCGAATCTGCAATCATAAACATATCTTTTTGAGAAGTGGTATGTTGGGGATAGACACAAATTCCAATGGAAATAGTCAGGCTGATTTTACTTCCATTGGGTGCAATAAGTTTGGTGTTGGCAATATTTTGTGCAATTCTATTGGCAACGGTTACTGCTCCATTTTCATCACATTCAGGAAGAATCACTGTAAACTCATCGCCTCCATAACGTGCAACAATATCTTCATCGCGTTTCTCTTTTTCTAAAATACCCGCAATCGTTTGCAAAAAGAGATCACCAAAGGCATGACCGTGATTGTCGTTAATAGATTTAAAGTTGTCGCAGTCAATAACCATCAGAGCAAAAGAGTATTTATGTCGTTTGGCTCGTTTGGTTTCGTATGCCATGAAGTCATTGAACACACGTTGATTAAACAGACCTGTTAATGGGTCACGAGCTGCATAATATTCTAAATCTTGAGTGTACTTATTGATGGCTTTAACTGAACCCACTAAGTTTGCCATGGTCGTTAAAATAGAGTCAATTACGATATATCGAACAGGGTCACTGGCGTAAACTGATTGCAGACCAATTCCTACAATTCCACCAATTTTAGGAGTGTCTAAAAAGAGTGATTTTGAACGATATTCAACGTCCTCTTTCTTTAAATTAGTTAATTTAATATCTCCATTGGCAATGATGTGTTTAATAATAAAATCGCTCATACCTTCAAAATATTGAGAACTTTTAATGGTATGATTTAAATATTCTTCAAAATGCACTTTTACATTGTCTTGCGGAACACCTAACCAAAAAATATCGACTTCAAATTGGTCATCGCCCACTCTAAACATGGTCATTAAAGTATAGGTTTCCATAATTTTATTGATTTCTATGAGTAAATCACTGATATATTCTCGCCAATCTTGGACAACTTCAGAGGTGATAATAAACTTATCTAATAGTTTGACTTCAAACTCTAAGAGTTCTTTATCGACAGCCACTTTTTTAAGTTTTTCCGCCATATCATTGATGTGTCGAATAATGTCATTGAGTTCATAAAAATATAAATCAATGTCTTTAGAGTTAAATTGTTTAAAATCTTGTACAGAATTAATGGCTTGAACTTTATTGTTAAACAAATCCAAACTACTGGTGAGTTTTTTACTGGTGTTTCTTGAAGAGATAAACGCCACCAAATAAAAAATAGGGATGATAATCAAAAAGAAGACAACAAATTGATATTTTGATTCACTGAAAATATTAGAGAGATTTTGTTTGACCTCAATGGCACCTAAAATATCGCCTACTTTGGCATTGGTATGACAAGAAAGACACTCATTCTTTGCATGTAAGGGTAAAATATTTCTTATCGTATCATTTTCAAAATATTTTAACTCTTCTTGTTTTCCCTCTAAAATGTTGTTTAAAATTTTGTCTTTAGGGCTTTCATTGACTTCTCCATAGAGTTGTGAAACCGTTTTACTTCGGTAAATATTAATATTATAATTGCTGTCTTGAAAGTTGTCTTTTAAAGATTGGGTAAAAAGTTCGACATCTTTTTTACTCCAACCTTTTTGCATGACTTGGAACATGGAAGAAAAAATTTGGTTTGAAATGTTTTCTGAGTGTTCAATCGCCTCTTTTTTGGTGATGGTTGTATGCAAATAGGTGCTAAAAGCAAAGCAGATAAAAAATATGATGGTGACTAATATAATTTGTCTTGAAAAAATATAGTTTTTGAATGTTTTTCTCATGGTATAAGCCTTAGAAGAAGTATTGTAATGGTTGTAAAGTTTTTATTCTAGCCAAATTAGAATAAAATAAGAATTTATTTGCTTTTAAATTACTGTTATTTTATATATTTGCATTTATGCTTGACTTTCATGGAAATATTCGTGATTTTATTAAAAAAAAAGTCTTTTTTGCTATAATTAAGTCAAAATTAACTAATAAGAATTGAATTTGCACCATTTTAAAATAACCGATGACATTAAGTCTTTAAATATAGAAAAGCTTAAATCCAACCTTTTTCAATATCCGTACACCACAAAAAACATTAAAAAACTTATTCTCAACGATGAGCCTTCTGATTCCCCTACGTTTATTGCTGCGTACACGAGTTTCAAAGGAGAAGTTTTTGAGAATATTATTTACGAACATCTGATTAATTATGCGCTCAATGAAGAGTTAATTACAGCATTTGTTCTTAAAGGTCCCTATCAAAATCAAACGCTTAAATACTATAAAAGTGGTTTAATGCTCGATAACAGCGCACAAATTGTCTATAAAAGTGCATACAAAGATATCAGTGAGTTTGATGCTCTTTTTTTTACAGCAGAAAGTGTCTATTTTGTAGAGATGAGTACATCTAAAAAAACCGACAGTTTGGTCAAGCGATTGTACAAAAAATCGGCTCTTTTAAAGATGCTTTTTCCTAATTTAATTGTGCGATCGCTGATTGTTTTAACCGAAGGTTCAAAAGGAATTTCCAAATTTCCTTCGTATTGTACGGTGTGGATAACCAAAGACATTGAAGACGATGAGTTACTGACTAAAATCATTTTTGATGAAGAGGAAAAAAGATTTTTATTTGTGCAAAAACATAAAAAGTTTATCCAAACGTATAAAGTCAAATATGAGAAGTTTCAATATTTCCAAACGTTAGAGACCATTTTAGAAAAATCACGAAGTCACCCTAAATATCCTTTGGATTTGAACTTTTTTAAATCCAAACAAATGAGTATTTATTTTGATATTTTTAGCAAATTGTACATTGGATATATTTTA
>JBAYZM010000043.1:0-12835 GCA_041672515.1 Arcobacteraceae bacterium | reverse complement strand
GGACATTGATAAAGAGATTGAAGCTCTGCCAAAAGTCTATTCAACCGATGAATTAAAAGTGAAAACGACTGAAGAGTTAAAATTTCCACTCATGGAAAAAATTAAAGAAAAACTGCAAAATGTACCTGCTGATTTCCCAAAAATTTTAAAAATTATCGATGTTGATGGGGTTCGAGTAGTCTTTGAAAACGGTTGGGGATTGGTACGTGCCAGTAACACAACGCCTGTGTTAGTGACTCGATTTGAATCCACCATTGAAAAAGAAGCCAAAGTGTATGAACAAAAATTAAATGAATTGATTCAACAAGCCCAAGATGAACTTAGTCGCGCTTCAAACTAAGGTCAATGCCAATTTTGAGGATAATCTAAAGCACTTAGAGAGCATTATTAAAGAATTACCTAAGAATTCTTTAATTCTTGCTCCTGAGCTTTGTTTAACAGGGTATTCGTACGATACCATTGAACAAGCTGCCGCTTTTTCACAAAAAGCGATTGAACACTTTTTGAAACTCTCGCAGAATAAAACCATTGCATTAACGCTGACCCAAAAAGTTGAAAACTCTTATTACAACACCTTTCATCTGTTTTCCAAAGAAAACATTATTCACACACAATCCAAAGTTAAACTTTTTACACTCAATGAAGAGCATAACTATTTTACTGCGGGACAACAAGCAACTGTTCAACTGTTTGAACACAATGGGCTTAAAATTGGAGTTCTTATTTGTTTTGAACTGCGTTTTATTGAATTGTGGCAACAACTCAAAGGGGCTGATATTATTTTAGTTCCCTCCATGTGGGGAGTTAAGCGCAAAGCAAACTTTGAGGTACTCAGTCAAGCTTTAGCCGTGGCTAACCAATGTTTTGTGGTGGCAAGTGATTGTGCGAATGACGATTGTGCAAAAGGCTCCGCGATTATCTCCCCTTTTGGGGAAGTATTGCGAGATGACAGTCAAGAAATCCTCTCTTCCATAATTGATTTAAAAGAGATTCAAAAGATGCGGAAATATTTACCCGTCGGAATAAAACCATGAAACGAATTTTATTTGTCTGTTTAGGTAATATTTGTCGCTCACCCTTAGCACAAGCCATTGCAGAAGATTTTGCCCTAAAGCATCACCTTGATTTGGAAATCAACAGTGGAGGAACAGGGCATTGGCACGTGGGAGAAGCTCCGTGCGAAAACTCTATTTTAGTTGCCCAACAAAGAGGATTGAATATTGCCCATTATAAAGCCCAACAAGTCACAAAAAAAGATTTCTCTTATTACGATGTTATTGTGGGATTGGATCAAAGTAATATTCAAAACCTCAAAGCATTGGGCTGTAAAAACCCACTGAAACTAGGGGATTTTGGCTTTAATGGTGAAGATGTACCCGACCCTTATTTTTTTGATGGCTTTGAAGGTTTTGACAAAGTTTTTGATATGATAGAAACGTGTGTCCATAATTTATTCATCAGTCAATTCAAATAATCAGAATTCTGCGCAAATAGCAATTTTTGGATTGTGTAATCTTACAAATTCAATTACTATTGTAAAAATCAAAATAAAGGCATACGATGAGTTTCATAACAAACGCAAACCTAGAACAAGCAGATAAAGAAGTATTCGAAATAATAGAAAAAGAGTTAGAGAGACAAACCAATCATCTTGAAATGATTGCCAGTGAGAACTTTACAAGCCCAGCTGTTATGGAAGCTATGGGTTCAGTGTTTACCAATAAATATGCTGAAGGTTATCCGTATAAAAGATATTATGGTGGTTGTGAATTTGCTGATGCGGTTGAACAATTAGCCATTGATAGAGCGTGTAAAATCTTTGGATGTTCGTATGCCCATGTTCAACCTCATTCAGGAAGCCAAGCCAATGGTGCAGTGTATGCTGCTTTATTAAATGCAGGGGATAGAATCCTTGGTATGGATTTGTCTCATGGTGGACATTTAACCCATGGATCTAAACCATCTTTTTCTGGTAAAAACTATTCTGCCTTTTATTATGGTGTTGAACTAGATGGTAGAATCAATTATGATAAAGTTATGGAAATAGCTAAAATTGCTCAACCAAAAATCATCGTGTGTGGAGCATCTGCATACGCTAGAGAAATTGACTTTAAAAAATTTAGAGAAATAGCGGATAGCGTTGGAGCTATTTTATTTGCTGATATTGCTCACATAGCTGGTCTTGTTGCTGCTGGTGAACATATGTCGCCATTTCCTTATGCCCATGTTGTAACAACTACAACGCATAAGACTTTAAGAGGTCCAAGAGGGGGAATGATTTTAACCAATGATGAAGAGATTGCTAAAAAAATCAATAGTGCTATTTTCCCAGGAATTCAAGGTGGACCACTTGTTCATGTAATAGCTGCAAAAGCAGTTGCATTTAAAGAGATTTTAGACCCATCTTGGAAAGAGTATGCCAAACAAGTTAAAGCAAATGCCAAAGTACTTGAAGTGGTTCTTTTAAAAAGAGGATATGATTTAGTTTCTAATGGAACAGATAATCATCTTGTATTAGTAAGTTTTTTAAATAAACCATTTTCAGGAAAAGATGCAGATGCCGCTTTAGGCAATGCTGGAATTACAGTAAATAAAAATACTGTTCCAGGTGAGACAAGAAGTCCATTTGTAACTTCAGGGATTAGAATAGGAAGTCCTGCATTAACAGCACGAGGAATGAAAGAGAAAGAGTTTGAAATCATTGCCAATAAAATTTGCGATGTTTTAGATAATATTGACAATACTGAACTTCATGCTCAAATTAAGAAAGAGTTAGAAGAGTTAGCTTCTAAATTTGTGGTTTACAATAAATCGACTTTTTAAAGAGTTTTAATCGTTTGGAGAAGAAACATGTCTACTTTAAATAACAACTATAAACAAATTGAAAAAGCAATAAAATATATTGATGAGAATTTCAAAGAACATCCCTCAGTTGAAGAAGTTGCGAAAAATATTGGTATGAGTAAATACCATTTTATACGAGTTTTTAAAGAGTATGTAGGGGTAACTCCAAAACAATTTTTACACAGCGTCACTTTAAATTACGCCAAAGAGCATATCAAAGAATCCAAATCCATACTCGATAGTAGTTTGGATATTGGATTATCTAGCAGTAGTCGTCTTCATGAACTTTTTGTAAACCTAATTGGAGTAACTCCAAAAGAGTGGAAAGAAAAAGGAAAAGATGTACAAATCACTTATGGATTTGGACAAACTCCTTTTGGGGAAGCTTTAATTGGATTTACAGATAAGGGTGTTTGTTATCTAGGATTTATTGATGATAATAAAAATGAGATTTTTAGTAGATTCAATGAACTTTGGGAAAATGCCAATCTTCATCACGATGAAAAAGCTGCCAATGAATATTTAGAAAATATCTTCGTTAAAAACAAAAAATATTCCCTTTTTGTAAAGGGAACAAATCTTCAAGTAAATGTTTGGAAAGCCCTATTAAACTTACCAAATGGCATCGTTGCCACTTATTCTGACATTGCAAACTATTTAGATAAACCAAAAGCTGTTCGAGCCGTTGCTAGTGCTATTGGAAGAAATCATATTGGTTATTTGATTCCTTGCCACAGAGTCATCGCAAAAAGTGGAGCTATGAGTGGTTATAGATGGGGCATTGAAAGAAAAAAAATACTTATTGCTTATGAATCAGTAAAAGACAACAATCAAAACGAATAATATATCAAGTATCTTTTTTATATTTAAATTATCAATAAAAACATCAAAATAACATATTAGCAACTAACGGATTGTAAAAATTTTTTTATTCTTTTATACTCTTATTATCTTAACTTTGGAGTATAAAATGCATAAAGAAACATCGACAATTACGCAAAATCAAGTAATTGAAAAGTTAGTTTTAGATATGGATACAGTCAATCCTAAAAAGGCAAAAACTGTTAAATCTTATTTTAATATTTTGCCACCAATAATAGCTGGTTTAATATCAGTTATTGTTAATTATGGTGGTACTTTTATTTTAATCTTTCAAGCTGCACAAATGGCTGGATTAAGTCCAGAACTTACTGCTTCATGGGTTTGGTCTATTTCTATAGGTGTTGGAATTACAGGAATATTATTAAGCTGGTACACGAAAGAGCCAATTATTACTGCTTGGTCTACACCAGCAGCAGCATTTTTGATAACTGCACTTATAGCAGTTCCATATAGTGAAGCAATAGGTGCTTATTTAATTTCTGCATTAGCATTTATTATTTTAGGAGTTACAGGTTATTTTGGAAAATTAATTCGTTTAATTCCTGTTAGTATTGCTTCTGGTTTATTAGCAGGTATTTTATTACAATTTGGTATTTCTGCTTTTTCAAATATGACTATTGACCCCATTTTGGCTATTTTTATGTTTTTTATTTATATTATTGCAAAACGATTTTCTGCAAGATATGCTATTGTATGTGTTTTAAGTTTTGGATTTATCTTGCTGTTATTACAATCTCAAATAAATTTTTCTGGTTTAGAACTTAAATTGGCAACACCAATTTTTACTGAACCTACTTTTTCAATAAATGCCTTATTAAGTGTTGCTTTACCTTTATTTTTAATCACATTAACTGGGCAATATATGCCAGGTTTATTGATACTAAAAAATGATGGATTTAAAACAAATGCAAAACCAATTCTAGCAATTACTGGTTTAGGTTCATTATTAATGGCGCCTTTTGGTTCACATGCTTTTAATCTAGCAGCAATCACAGCTGCTATTTGTACAGGAAAAGAATCCCATGAAGATCCATCAAAACGATGGATTGCTGGTGTTGCAGCAGGAATATTTTATATTTTAGTTGGTATTTTTGGAGTTACACTTGCTGCTTTATTTGCAGCTTTTCCAGCAACATTTATTAGTACACTAGCAGGTCTTGCATTGTTAAGTACAATTGCAGGAAGTCTTGCTAATGCAATAAGTGATAATACTACTCGTGAAGCTGCAATGATTACATTTTTAGCAACAGCTGCAAATATCAATTTATTTGGAATTGGTGGAGCATTTTGGGGACTTGTGTTAGGGTTAATTTCTTATTTTGTTTTAAATGGAAAATTCAAAATAAAATAATTATAATAATTCCCAAGCTATAAGCTTGGGAATTTATGTATAAAAAGAATAACTACTTATTATAAAACTTTATCCTTTTTTCAATCTTATTTATAATATCTTCCAACATAGTTTAAAATATCAATTCTAATTACAGCTGTTGCTTTTATCATCTTAGCAGGTAATTCTTTATTTGATAAATGTGGGGCAAATTTTTCTACAATCTTAGATAATGCTATTTTTTTCTCATCAAAATCATCAACTAACAAAGCTTTACCTTGTAAAATAATACTGTTAAATTCTGTATTAACATCACAAGGATTTTCAACTCCTTCATACAATAAAGACAACATCTCATCTATTTCAAAACATACATTTGAATTAAACTTGATATTATCAATTTTTTTTCCTTTTGCTAATCCATGTAAGTATATTTTATTGTCAAAATATAGAAAATGCATTGGTAAAACATAAGGAAAACCATCTTGTGAAAAAGTTCCTAATCTTCCAACTTCTGCTCGTAAAAACAACTCTTCAATTTGTTCTTGTGTTAATAAATGTGTTTTTGTTCTATGTCTCATATTTTCGCCTTTTTTGATGTAAATGTAAACTTAGTATAAAAGAATACACAACATAAAACAAGCTGAAAATTGCTTATTTTTTTATTTCAAGTAAAGCATTCTCAAATCTTTTAAATCCTTGTTTCATCTCTTTTTTTGAGATATTTAAAGGAGGTAAAAATCTAATTATATTTTTTCCAGATTTAAGTACTAAAATTCTATTTTTAAGTGCTGTTTTTATGATTTCTTCTAATTTTTTTTCATCTTTTAATACTATTCCTTGCATAAAACCAAAACCTGTTTTTTTTGAAAAAAGCTCTTGATAAGTATCAACAAAATAGTTTAAACAGTTGTTAAAATATCTTATATTTTTTTTCAAATTTCCACTATTCTTATACTCTTCTAAAACATTCAAAACTTCTTTACAAACCGTAGTTGAAAAATGATTTCCACCAAAAGTTGAGCCATGATCACCTGCTTTTAAAACATCTTTTAAATTTGTCATCATTACACCAATTGGAATTCCAGTGGCTAATCCTTTTGCCAAAGTTATGATATTTGGCTCGATTTTAAAGTAGTGAGAAATCAAAAACTTTCCACTTCTATAAACCCCTGTTTGAACTTCATCTATTATTAAAAGTAATTTTTTACTTTTTAAAATTTTACTTAACTCTTGTACTTCTTTTATATTTTGCATAAAAATTCCACCCTCACCTTGAATCAATTCAAGCATAACAGCAACCGTTGAATCATCAATCAAAGAGATAGCTTCTTTTATATCATTTGCATAAACAAATCCATCAGGATAAGGTCCAAAATATTTATGTTTATCCTCTTGGGCAGTTGCTTTTAGTGTTGCTATTGTTCTTCCATGAAAAGAGTTTTTTATTGTTATGATTTTATATTTTGGTTTAGTAAATGCTGTATTTCCATATTTTCTTGCAAGTTTTATAGCACTTTCATTTGCTTCTGCTCCACTATTGCAAAAAAAGCATTGCATATCATAAGTGCTTAATTCAACTATTTTTTTTGCGCACTCTTCTTGCGATTTTATTTTATAAATGTTTGAAGTATGTAAAATTTTATTTGCTTGATTTTCTATTGTTTTTACAACTTTTTTATTACAATATCCTAAACTATTAACCCCAACTCCTGAAGAAAAATCTATATAATCAGCTCCTTTTTCATCGTATAAAACTGATTTTTTTCCTTTTACAAAAGAGACATCTAATCTATTGTATAAAGGCAATAAATAACCATTTGATTTCATATTTTTCCTTTTACTCATGATAAAATGAGAATTGTTCATCTTTGTCTTTTAATTTATATCTTTTAGACAAAGATTCCATAAATGCTTTTCCTAATTGGGCACAATTTAAAGCCTCTAAAGTAAGTTTTTCATCAAGCATTGGATTAATTATTAGCTGATTTAATTTTTCAATATTTAGATTTGGATAAGTTCTTTTTTCCAAAATAACTTCATCATCTACGCTAATATTTCCCTCTTGTAAAACTTTTGCATACCAACCTGTTAAACCACTATCAAAAATAAACTTCGTCATATTTTTTTGATTTGTATTTGCACTTAACTTCCAACAAGGTTGCCTTGGTTGTGTTATTTGGATTTTTGTTTGCCCTATTTTTAAAACATCACCAATACAAATATCTTTTTCACAAACTTCTGATAAAATCAGATTTTCTCCAAAAAATGCCATATTTTCCATATCGAAATTATTGTTATAAAAAGAGTTGATTTTTTCATAAGTTAGACTTGAAAAAAGAAATAAAGCTTTATTAACTCCACCATGATGAAGCAAATCAGCTTGAAAATCTTCTTTAAAACCTGTTTTTGTAAGATACGCGTTTGAAACTGGATATTTTTTAATTCCTGAAATCAATTCACTTCTTTTACTATTTTCTAGTTTAGTAGAAGTTATAACTCCGACTTTTACATATAAAACATTTGCTATTTTCATTTTATACTCCATGTTTACAGAATGTAAAAGTATAAGAGAATTAAGAATTTATAACAATCCAATAATTGCTAATTAAATCTCAATACTATAAAAGCAAGAAAAACTTCATCTTTTTGCAAAGTAATTATTCCTTTTTTATCTTCAAGATTTTGAGTAACATTTTGCTCATCTGCTACTCCAAACCAAGGTTCAATACATAAAAATGTACGCCACTTGTTTTTGACCAAATGCCTAAATATAGGAAATTATTGAAGTTTAGTTTTAAGTTTTTTTGCTTTTACAAAAATAACTTCAAACTCTAAATAGTTTAAATCGTACTCTTTATAAAGTTTTTTGGCTTCTTTAAAATCCAACGAGCTTGACGAACTGACACCACTTTTTTTAATGTAATCAAACAACTCTTTTTTATGGTCAAATTCGAGTTTATAGTTAAGCGTTTCAAAGGTCGAATCAAAATAGAGAGAAAATGCCTCTTTGATACTTTTTTCATCTAAAATGGGCGAGGGTTTTTGAGAAATCTCTTGAATGGTTTTAAAGGTGTTTGAAGTAAATAACACCGCATGTATCTGCGAAGTAACCGAACTTAGTGCTTCTATGATTTTAGGTAAATTAGCCGACCATTGCAACGCAGAAGACGAAAGAACGACATCATAAGCGTTGTTGCTAATGGCTTCAAAAAAAACATCACTGTCAAAATCACAACACTCCACTTGGATATTTTTTCCCGTAGGGTGCAATTCACACATGGAAGAAGAAGCATCAATGGCGTGATAAAAATCAACATCCCACGAAATATATTTATAAATTTGTCCAGAACCACAGCCTAATTCTAAAATCCGTTTGGGTTCATATCCCAGTTCACGCACTAATGACTTAGCAACAAGTTGTTGAATGATATTATAGGAGTTGTAGGATTTAGCGTATTTGGAAAATTGGTTTTTATCTGACATAAATTGCATCTTAACTTAATTTTAATAAATTTTTGGTAAAATACAACCCATTTTTCAACAAGGAAATTAAATATGACATCTACACTTTTAGTAGTTCAAGTTATTCTAGCCATTATTTTAACCATTACTGTTTTACTTCAAAAAAGTTCAAGCATTGGTCTAGGTGCGTATAGCGGAAGCAACGAATCATTATTTGGAGCCAAAGGACCTGCAAACTTTTTAACCAAAGCAACCATGACCATTGGATTACTGTTTGTTATTAATACTTTAATATTGGGATACACGTATAACTCACAACGATTAGAAAGTGTTGTTGACAGTGTAAAAATGGATACTTTAGTGCCATCACTTCCAGCTGCAGCCACACCAAGCAATGCACCTGCTGCGCCTGATGCACCCGTACCAGCCACTAATAAATAATCTCTTCAAGAAGTAGTTAAGATATGCGAGTTTTACTCCTTTTAGCTATTTCTTACTTTTATTTGTTTGCCAATGCGCATGTGTTTATCTACCATCGTTTTGGCGATAACCGATACCCAAGTACCAACACAACCATTCAAGAGTTAGAAAAAGAGTTTGAATTCTTTAAAAAGAATCATTATGAAGTCGTCCCTCTTGAGCGTATTTTAGAAAAACTTAAACACAAAGAAGCCATACCGTCTAACTGGGTTGCTTTGACAATTGATGATGCGTATAAAAGTTTTTATGAAAACGGCTTGCCTTTATTTAAAAAATACAACTACCCTTTTTCTTTGTATGTGTACGTTAAAGCAACCAATGACAAATACAGTGATTTTATGACGTGGGAACAACTCAAAGAAGCTGAAAACTATGGAACCATTGCATTACATGGTTATGAACACAACCATTTAACAAAACTGAGTAACGAAGCCATTTATGAAGATACAAAAAAAGGTATCGAGATTTTTGAAAAGAATATGGGATTTAAACCCACTTCGTATGCCTATGCTTACGGGGAATACAACGATCGTGTACGAGAGGTACTGAAACAATTTGGTTTTGAAGCTCTTTTAAATCAACACAGTGGTTCAGTCAATGCACAAAGCGACCCTTTAAATATTCATCGTATTGCTTTAGTAGGTGAAGTGAATCTTGCCAAAGAGATACGATATAACAGCTTTGAAGCGACATGGATTGAACCACAAGAGTTTCCTAAAGATGGTATTTTAAGAAAAGTGATTGCCAAAGTAGATCCTTCGATTAAAACGATTAAACTTTATGTTTCAGGAAATACGTGGAAAGAGTTAAAAGTTAAAAATGGTATAATAGACGAAGATGTACATATACCTCTAAAAAATAATCGAACCAGAGTGATTCTAAGCGAAGATTATTACACCATAAGCACCAAACTACTAGTAAAATAAATTAAGGAGAACCCTAAAATGCTAAATGCAATTTATCAAGAAACAAAAGAACATATGGAGAAGTCTATTGAGGCTTTAAAAAAAGATTATAAAACCTTACGAACAGGAAAAGTTACTACGTCTGTTTTAGATGGTGTCAGAATTGATTACTACGGAACAATGACCGATTTAACGCAAGTAGGTTCTGTTTTGGCTCCTGATGCCACAACGATTGTAATTAATCCTTGGGAAAAAAACCTTTTAGGACCAATTGAAAAAGCGATTCAAAATGCCAATATTGGAGTCAATCCAAACAACGATGGTCAAATTATTAAACTCTTTTTCCCTCCAATGACCGTAGAACAAAGAAAAGAGAGTGCCAAACATGCCAAAGGGATGACTGATGATGCTAAAGTGGCCATTAGAAATGTACGAAAACACGCTAACGACAAAATCAAAAACTTGCACAAAGACAAAGCCATCACCGATGATGACAACAAACGAGCGCAAGATGAAATTCAAAAAATAACGGATGCCTATATTGCAAAAGCCGATGACACGTTTAAAGCTAAAGAAGCTGAAATTTTAAAAGTTTAATCACCATGAATGTAGAACAAATTTATAAAGATGCTCAAGCCTTATTAGAAGGACATTTTAAATTAAGCAGTGGTAACCATTCACAATATTATTTGCAATCAGCCAAAGTATTAGAAGACCCAAAAACTGCCAAACTTTTAGCCGAAGCGTTAGCCAAACAGATTAAACAAAGTGGTATTCAAGTCGATGCCGTATGTTCACCTGCTTTAGGCGGACTTATTGCGGGGTTTGCATTGGCAACCGCTTTAGATGTTCGATTTATTTTTGCTGAACGAGTTGCGGGAGAAATGAGCATTCGACGAGGGTTTGAAGTCAAAGCAGGTGAAAAATATATTATTTGTGAAGATATTATTACTACGGGTGGAAGTGCTTTGGAAGCTGCCAAACAAATTGAACTTTATGGTGGTGAAATTGTGGCATATGCTGCATTGGCTAACAGAGGATTTTGTTCACGAGTAGGAAGCAGTATTGAAGCTAAGACAACGTGTAAATTGCCACTAAATAAACCTCTGTTTGCCTTAGAAGATTTTACCTTTGAAATGTATGCTCCCGAAGATTGCCCTATGTGCAAAACAGGAAGTGTGGCCTATAAACCAGGAAGTCGTGGCAATTAATGGCAAAATGGAGAGATGTTAAAAAAGGAAAAATTCCTCAAGAAAAAGAGAAACCCAAAGTTTCTCAAACATCTCTTCTGCAAAGTGCGCCAGTTGCTGCACGGCTCAAAGCCTTTTTAACCGATACTTTTTTAATTACAACCCCCATTTTTTATGGGGTGATTTATTTTATTATGGGTGGCGGAGAAGAGTTTTCTCAAAATAGAGTAGGGGGTTGGGGTTTAATTTTTGTGCTTCATGCCACCATTATCCTCTTTTTTTGGGTTAAGAAAGCTCAAACTCCAGGACTTAAAGCCTATTCTTTAAAAGTAATTCATGCGACAACGCAACAAAAGATAAGCCTCATCAGTGCGTTAATTCGGTACAGTATGACACTGTTTGCGGTGGTTTCTATTTTTTTACTCTTTATTCCTTTTTTCAGAAAAGACAAACGTACATTTCAAGATATTCTTTCCAATAGCTCTGTTGTACATGAATAATGTTTTTCTTTAATCTTTCCGCATTTTATTTTTTTTATTTTGCTGCGGTTGGGGTGTATGTTATTTTTATGCCCAAAGTCTTGCACGATATTGGATACAACGCGTTTGATATTGGGATTATTTTTGCCTTAGCACCTTTAATGCGTTTTGCAACCCCTTTTTTATTTTTAAAACATATCAAACTCGATAAAACCATATTTAAAACTGCTCTGTTTTTGTCGATAATCTCTTCAACACTTTTTTATTTTACCATTGAACATTTTTATTTGTTTATGATCAATAATGCTCTTTTAGGAATGTGTTTAAGCCTAATTTTGCCCTATATCGAAGTGATTTCTTTAAAAGAGTTAGGAAAAGAACGCTATGGAAAATCACGCCTTTATGGTTCAGTAGGATTCATGACCATTTCCATTGTCTTAGCCAAATTTTTAAGTGAACCTTTCATTGCCTTGCATTACTATTTAATGACCAATATTCTAACCGTAGCCTTTGCACTGATGTTGTTAAAATACGATAGCGATAGCTCAAAAAGCGAAGAACAGAGTCATGAAGCCTTCTCCTTTTTAAAATATTGGCCATTTTGGTTGAGTCTGTTTTTAATGCAAATGAGTTTTGGTGGTTTTTATAATTTCTTTACTATTTATGAAACAGATCATGGTATTAGCTTAGAAATGACTTCATATTTATGGTCGTTTGGAGTGGTTTGTGAGATATTAATGCTCTATTTCCAAGCACCATTTTTGAAAAATAATTTACTTTTAGTCATCAAATTTGCCATTGCCATTACTGCTGTTCGATGGTTTTTGGTCTATTTATTTCCCGATTCTTTAACCATAACTTTCTTCACACAAAGTTTACATGCCTTTTCTTTTGGTTTGTATCACAGTGCGGTTATTATTTATTTGTATTCACTCTACAGCAATAAAAAATTAGCCCAACAGTTTATGTACGGTGTTGCCTATGGATTGGGTGGATTTGTAGGCGCCTTACTGGCAGGATATTGGTATGGAGAGAACCTCTTTTTATACTCAAGCATGATTGCTTTGCTGGCATTTTTAGCCCTTTATATCAAACAAGAAAAAGTTACTGCTCGTTAATACCCTTAATTTTATCTTATTCTTCAAAAGGATACACTCCCTTGCTGTCATGATTCTCGGTTCCTTTTATCGGAGGATTAAAAACACAAATGAGTCTCATGTCTTGCGTTCCTCCGTATAAATTATGGTCATCGTGATGATT
>JBAYZM010000042.1:0-13341 GCA_041672515.1 Arcobacteraceae bacterium | reverse complement strand
AGGACAACTCAACGAACATCCACGAGCTGCCATGAAAGCCCGTGATGAAAAAGACACGCAATACATCAATTTTTATAACAAACTCACCGAAGAGTACAGCTAGTCAAAAAAGGAGCGTTCCTTTTTTGATGTAAAAGTCTCATTGCCATGAAGTATGAAATAAATAACAACACCATCCAAGTCTCGGTCAACAGCTTTGGAGCACAATTAAGCAGTTTAAAAAAAATCGCCAATAACCTAGAGTATCTGTGGCAAGCCAATCCCCTCTACTGGAATCGGCACGCACCCATTCTTTTTCCCATTGTTGGAAGATTAAAAGAGGATTACTACTGCTACAACCACCAAAAATACACTCTTGGGCAACATGGATTTGCCCGAGATAACGAATTTACACTTATCAAACAAAGCAATGATTTTTTAGAATTTAAACTGACTCACACCAAAGAACTGCTCAAAATATATCCCTTTTTCTTTGAATTGTTGGTCTCTTATGCGTTGATTGGAAATAAACTGGTCATTACCTACAAAGTTCTTAACCAATCAAGTGAAACCATGTTTTTTTCTATTGGAGCACACCCTGCTTTTAATTGGCCCTTAGACAATGAAAATAAAAGCGATTACTACTTAGAATTTGACACAATAACAACAACGCAAAGATACTTCTTAAATCAAGAAGGCTTAGTGTATAAAAAAGAGCCTTTGACTATTGTGGACAATAAAATCGCCCTAAATGAAACCCTATTTAAAGAAGACGCTTTGATTTTCAACGATGCAACTCTTCAAAAAATCTCTTTAAAAAATACAAAAAACAGCCACAGCATAACCGTAGATTTCAAAGATTTTCCCTATGTAGGCATTTGGTCAAAACCCAACGGCGCACCTTTTATTTGCATTGAACCATGGCTAGGAATAGCCGATGATGAGAACTCAACTCACCGTATTGAAGAGAAAAAAGGCATAATCGCATTGGAAAAAGAGGGAAGTTTTTTGTGTTCGTATAGTATTGAAGTTTTTTAATAGGGGTCTCTTGAAGACCTAAAGGTCTCCGCTCTTACTTTCTTTATCCGTAAAGAAAGTAACAAAGAAACTCCCCACGGCTTCGGTGGCGAAGCTTCCCTCGCTTATTATTTTCATTTTTTGGCTTTTTAAAACTTGCTAAAAGGTGCGTTACAGCACCTTTTTTAACGCTTCAAACAGATAAAAAGCTGGTTTCAAAAAAAGAAAATAAACACTCGGCACCTGCAGATGTGGAAATAAAATCCCTAGTATTCAAACTCTCTTTTGTAAATTGAATTAAGTTAAAATTACAATCTTAGAAAATCAAAAATGCAAATGTCCTTATCCCTTTTTGCCAACATCTGCAAAAGCCGAACGTTTATTTTTTATTTCGGAAAAGCTGAGGACTGTTTGAGGAGAGAAAAGTGCTAAACGCACTTTTTCGACGAGTTCCGCAAGCAGAAATAAAAAATAATAAGTGAGGGAACCCCATGGGCTTTGAAGCCGTTGGTGGTTTTTTGTTACTTTTTACCATTAAAAAGTAAAAGGCGGAAACCTTTAGGTTTTTAAGAAAGGTATTTGTAAAATAAGTGATTTAATATATAATTTCATTTTATATTATTCAAAAAGGAATATTGTGTTACTAACTCTTTTAAAAATCTTACTAAGTTATATTCTAACAATTTTCACTCTTTTATTTATTGTTAATTTCTTAATTCTATATTTTGGTGCTACAACTCAAAGTATCTTTGCTTGTAGTTCAATAATTGGATTATATATTTTTGCTTGTATGATTTCAAAATTAGAATATGATTATTTCATGGTTAATCCCGTAGAAATAGATTTATTTAAATTTATAAAAGTTATTTTTTTGCCTTCAATTATTTTTACTATTATCATGAGTATTTTTTTCCAAATATTATTAAAGAATACAATGTTTTAGATTTAATCACTATACTTAATCATTCTTTAGAAATAATGATTAAACTATCAAATGAACTCATTTTAATTATCCCTTTATTGATTGGTATTATAGCCACACTTATGATTAAAATACTTGTATATTGGACTTTAATGTTATTATATATTTATTGTATAAATCTTTTTAATTTATACATTCTATCTCAATATATATGATTTTAAAAAATCCATACACTCAGCTTCCGTTGATTTTGAAATGGACTAAAAACATTCAGATTTTTAATTTTCTATATCCATAATTTCTTCTAAGCAAACTTGGTGTTCTTTATAGGTTTTTAGATAAAATTTACATGAAAAATTCATCTAAGCTAGGAATTTAAATTACATGAAAACCCTCTACATTATCTCAGGAGCAAATGGAAGTGGCAAAACGACTTTTGCTAAAGAGTTTTCAAAAATAAATGAACTTTATTTTATCAATGCCGATGAAATAGCCAAAGAACTTGACAGCAAAAATATCACCAAATATAAGATAAAAGCAGGAAAGATGTTTTTCACTGAATTTAAAAGCAGACTGGCATTGGATAAATCATTTGTGATAGAAACTACACTTTCGGGAAAATATCTTGTAGAATACATACAAAAAGCCAAAGAGTTGGGTTTTCACATTTCTTTGATATATCTTTTTTTAGAAAATCCACAAACAAATATCAATAGAGTAAAAAACAGAGTGCTAAACGGTGGACACCATATTCCTAAAGATGATATAATACGACGATATTACCGAAGCAAAAATATGTTTTGGAATATTTATAAAGACTTGTGTGATACTTGGAGTATTTATTATAACTCCGATGAGATATTTGAAAAAATAGCAACCAATGATAAAATACTAGACAATCAAAAATATGAGATGTTTTATAAGGATATAAAGTGCAATTAAATAAGAACTTAAATGAAGATGAAATGATACAAGCCATAGGAAACAATGCGGTACGAGAAGCTCAAAAAAGAAGCTTAGAAAACGGTGTTCCTAATGTTTACAGTAAAAATGGAGTACTCTACTACCAACTTCCCGATGGAACCATCACCATGGAAGACCCTTTTTCAAAAGGCGAATTAAAACAAAAACTTGATTTTTTGACAAAAGTAGGACAATAAAAATATTGTCCTTTTTAAGCTAGTTTTCTAAACCAGCCTTAGTAATCCCACTCAAAGGCTCATTAACCTTAAAAATCTTTGCTCTAATATTTGTGTACCCAAACGACTCTAAGCGTTTTGTGTGTTTGTCTAAATAGCGTTTGGCATCTGCTTCATTATCAAACAAATAAATTCCACCCGATTCTTTTTGGGTTTCATTTTCCATCCAAATTTTCCAAATCAAGCCCTCTTCTTTTTTTATATCTTGGGCTAACTCTACAAAGGCTTTTGACATCTCATCTGTAAAAGGTCCATCGTAGGGGAAATCAACCTGTAAAAGGTATTTCATATTATTTTCTCCAATTTCTTCAAAAAATTTTAAAGCAGTACTTTATCATTTTGTTTGATAAGATAAAATAAAAGTGCTTATTTTAAGAAAAAGAGTGTATCTGCTTATACTTCAAATACATCATTCGTACGACTTTATCTATCTCTTCGTCCGTTAAATTCTCAACAAAAGATAAACTAATCGCATTACGACTGGTGGTTTCATCGTAACCCATTGCTTGAATAATTCTTGATGGTTTTGATAATCCCAAAGAACATCCTTCACCGTTGGTAATATAAATTTGACTTAATGCTAAAGTGCGTATGAGTTCTCTGGCTTTGATACCTTTTAAACCAAAATGTAAACTGTACGGAAGTGTTGTATTGGGTTGGACAAAAAAATAGAGTTCTTCTTTAAATTGTGTTTTTAATTTTTCTTCAAATTTGGCTTTTAATGTATTATTAAAGTGTTGATTAACCATTGCATCAAAACAAAGTTTACACGCAATGGTATCAATTTGTCCAATAGGCAATAAATTCAAAGAATCGTCATTAAAAAGTAAAACGGCATTGGTGTTAAAGCCTGTTAATTTATAGTTGTCAAAATAGACCATATCACTCAAAGCATCAAAACAAGCACTGGCATTGGAAATAATCTTCGCAGAACTAAGCTTTTTAACTTCTTCTAAAGAGGTTATAACAAAAGTATCCATAACATAAGAAGATAAGAAAAGAAAATCTATCGTAGTATCGTTTAATGCAGATACATTTACTTTTCCATCTTGGTTTAGACTCAACCAAATAATTTCAAATCCTAAACATTCATAGAGTTTTCCAGCTTCAATGACACTTTGTGTCTCACCTACACTAATAGCAATTTTGCCTTTAAGTTCTAAAAAGAGTCCTAAAAATCCCTCTTTACTCATCGCAAATGTTTTAAGCTTTGTAAAGCCAAATTTGATTTTATATGATATTAAAAGTGTTTCAAATACACTGTTTTCTTTAAGTGCGCTCATAGAATAAGTATTTAAAAGTTCAATGTCTTGAAGTTTTGAATATTGTAAATTATTAAGCTTTATCAACGCGTTTCTCTTTGCGTTCGTGAAAAAAACATCCCAATTGACAATGGGTAACTTCTATATCGCTGTTTTTAACTGTAGCCCCTACTTTTTTAAGCGTTGATTTTTCGGCACTTTTCCAAATAGTTTTACACTCTACATCGGTATTATTTTTGAAGTTCTGGGCAATATCTTTGTAAAGGTCATTGGAAGCCTCACCAAACTCTAATTTTCCAAAAACACCCAACTCACAATTACTGATTTTAATACCAATACTTTTACACGCATCAGACATTTCAAGTGGTTCTAATCCAATAAGTCGTGCCACTTTAAACGATTTTAAACATGACAGTCGTCCATCTGAGTCAAGATTTTCTAAAATATACTGTTTTTGTGTATTATCAAGTTTTATATGTTTTTGTAATCTAGCCATTAATTCTTCCGCTATGGGTGTAAATATTCATTTTATTTCCTCGTGCAAATCCAATTAATGTAATACCATGTTCATTGGCTGCTTTAATCCCTTGAAATGTTACGGCTGCTTTTGAAACAACAATAGGAATTTTATGCATCACACATTTTACCACCATTTCCATGGAAAGTCGCCCACTGACATACAAAACAGATTTTTTTATATCTTTTTTATCTATATGTGCTAGTCCCACTACTTTATCAATTGCATTGTGTCGTCCAATATCTTCAGTTGTATAATGAGTATTGTCCTCTAAAATAAGCTGTGCTTTATGCACACATCCAGTATTATCAAACAATTCACTTGGCTGATTAAAACTTCTCATGAACTTTAAAATATTTTGAGCTTCTATGGTATATTGAGTATTTACAAAAGCACACTCAAAACTCTTTTCCGCATTGCCAGTCACCCCAACACAACACCCAGAAGTTAATGTTTTTTCTTTAAAAAGATTTTCATATCCCTCTTGACTCACATTTGCAACTACATTGACTTTTAAACCATCATTGCTTATTTGAATATCACGAACATCATCAAACTCTTTAATAACCGCTTCGCTGAGCAAAAATCCTACAATATGAGCAGCTTGGTGTTGAGCAATACACATCACTGAAAGAAACTTTTTTCCGTTGAGTGAAAAATCGACACGTTCTTCTTTGATGACAAAATCTTCATTGAGTTCAATCCCATTTTCATCGTACTTTTCAATAATAACTTCATGACAGAAATCATTAAAGTTTGGATGAAAAAGGGAGAAGTTTTCACTTCTCATTGGCTTAGTCATGCCATTTTCCCTTTTTTATTTTCTAATTCTGCTAAAACATCTGGTGCGATTTGTTCTAAATGTTCTCTTGGATATTTTCCACTAAGTAGCCCTTTGTAGTTTCCTTTGACAGCAACTAAAGCCGAGTAGACAAAATCCATAATAAAAAACATCAACAATACACTTGAACCAAAATGTACATAAAGCATCATTCGTTTAAACTGAATTAACTGTGCATGGGTATACGCATCTGGGTGTAAAAACCAAATGATAAATCCACTGACTAATAATCCAGCCCCCATAATGACAAAAAAGTAGTAGATTATTCGTTTCATAGGTTTATATGAACCTGGAATAATAATCTTTTTTGTCAAACTGTTTTTAAATAAAAGCTTTGAATCTTTAAAGGCAACAATACTCATAAGCAACCAAACAGGAAACCAAATAAGTCCTGTTATTTCATGAGTTCCTCGTAGTAAAAATGCCAATTCTCCACCACCAGAACGTAATCCCCATGTAATATTAAATCCAGTTATAATAAGTGCAATCATAATAAGTACATTCAACCAAATAACGGTTCTTTGAAACAAATTAAATACTACTACCTCATCATTTGGATTTTTTACCACAGGTGTTCTTCGACCTTGAAACAAATACATACCACAAAACAATGCAATTTCAGCAACAAAAACCCACCAAATATAGAGTTGTCTTTCATTACTTGCTCGAATAATTTCGGGTGAAAATGCTTCATAATTTGGACCAAATGCCGCATTGGACATAGCTTCATAAGTAGAACTTGGAGGAGTTAATACTCCATCCAAACTTCCACCCATTAAAATATGCAATTTATACTTTATAAAATAATTCCAATCAATAATCATCAGAAATTCTACAAATACAAACCCTACAAGTCCTAGCCCAGCAAAGGTATAGATATACGCTTTATTTCTACTAAAAAATGAGCTATTTTCCATAATTTAATCCTACCAACCGTAAGAGTCAGTTACAATTCCCTGCCCTTTTTTAGTTGCTCTGTATGTTTTAATCAACGCTACTTCATGTGCATCTCCCACAAGCAAGGCTTTGGTTGAACACATAGAAGCACACATTGGTACTTTTCCTTCTGCAATTCGGTTTTGACCATATAAGTGTCTCTCTTTTTCCGAGTTAGTCTCTTCAGGACCTCCTGCACACATGGTACATTTATCCATTTTTCCTTTGGTACCAAACGCACCATCTTTAGGAAATTGAGGCGCACCAAAAGGACAAGCAAACAGACAATATCCACACCCGATACATTTATTTTTATCGTGTAAAACAATTCCATCGGTTCTGATATAAAAACAGTCCACTGGACACACTTGTTGACAAGGAGCATCCGTACAATGCATACACGCCATTGAAACAGAAACTTCTTTCCCTACAATACCTTCGTTTATTGTTACGACTTTTCTTCTATTAACTCCAACAGGAACTTCGTGGGCTTCTTTACAAGCAACCACACATCCGTTACAATCAATACAAAGAGTTTCATCACAATAAAATTTCATTCTTGAAAAATCTACTTTACTCATGACTCACTCCTATGCTTTTTCTAATCTAACCAAAGAACATTTTGTCTCTGGACAAGAAGTTTGTTGGTCGTAACCATAACTTGTAATTTGATTTGAGTTTTCACCCAATGCGTACGGTGCTGTTACTCCGGGATAACGTTTTTCTAAACTTTCACCACTCCAAACTCCTGAGAAGTTTTGAGGTAAGAAGACGGAATTTTCATCAACGGTGTAACCATATTTACACTTAATTTTGATTTTCCCTTCACCTGTACCATACACCCACATCATATCACCATCATTAATTCCCAGTTTTCCACCAAGTTTTGGATGAATTTCACCGTACATTTCACCTGCAAGTTCTGCTAAATATTTAGAAGCTCTTGTTTCTGTACCTGTTCCCATATGCTCAACCAATCTTCCTGAAACAATGTTAATAGGATAATCTTTAACCCACTCTTGTTTTGTTTGTTCTGAAATATATCGAACATTGGTTCTAAAGTGATTTGGGTTGTCATTACTTGCTGGATATTTTGCTGTTAAATCATGTCTAAATGAGTGCAATGGTTCTCTGTGTTTTGGAATATTATCAATAAATTCCCAAACAATAGTTCTAGCACGTGCATTTCCATAAGGTGCTAAACCTGCTTCAAGTGCATATTTATTTAAAAGTCCACTGTCATCATTTTTCCAGTTTTTACCCTCAAGAAGCTTTTTCTCATCTTCGCTTAATGTAATGCCAGCTAACTCTTCAATATTTTTAGCTGTAATTTCATCGTATCCACCTTTGATTCTTGAACCAACTGGAGCACTTCCATTAGCCGCTAATAGACTCTCTCCATTTCGCTCAACGCCAAATCGTGTTCTAAATCCCATACCACCTTGTGAAACTGGTAAACTTAAGTTGTACAATACTGGGCTTCCGGGATGTGATGTTGTCCAACAAGGCCATGGTAAACCATAGTATTCTTTTTCAACAACGCCTCTTCCTTTAAGTGAAGTATCATTAAACAGATGCCAATTTGTTGTATGTTTTTTAATTCGTTCTGCTGTTCGTCCTTGCATTCCAATGGTTTTTAACGCTTTTGCAATTTCATTGGTCGCATCATCTGGCCATACAAATTTATCGCCTTTTCCCATACCTGCGATATATTGGTCGTAAAAACCAAATCGTTTGGCAAAATCAAATAAGATTTCATGATCGGCACGTGCTTCATACAGTGGATCTACGACTTTATAACGCCATTGAGCACATCGTGATGTATTAACAACCGTTCCTTCTGTTTCAACTTGTGAAGCAGCAGGTAATAAGAACATATTGTCATTTCTTGTAGTAATAACCGCCGCATCATTAACATAAGGGTCTATAAATACTACTAAATCGAGTTTATCTAAAGCTTCTTTCATTTTATGTGTTTGAGTAATAGTTGAAATACCATTTCCAATACATACCAATGCTTTTAAAGGAGCATCAGCATTGTTCTTGTTATTGGCTTCATCTAAAACACCATGAATCCATAAAGATAAACTGAATCCTTTTTTTTGCATCATGTCAGGAGTTTTGAATCGTGCTTTTAACCAATCAAAATCCACATTCCACTGTTTGGCAAAATATTTCCAAGAACCTTCAGCTAATCCATAATATCCGGGAAGAGTATCGGCTAAACATCCCATATCTGTAGAACCTTGAACATTGTCATGTCCTCTTAAGATGTTACATCCACCACCAGCTTTACCCATGTTTCCTAATGTAAGTTGTAAAATTGAACCTAACCTTGTATTTGAAGAACCCACCGTATGTTGTGTCCATCCTTGATTCCAAATCAGACATCCTGGATCTGCCGCAGCATAAGCCGTTGTTGCTTGAATAAGTATCTCTTTAGGACATCCTGTAATATCTTCAACCACTTCGGGAGTATAGTGTTCACACTCTTTGAAGATTTCATCCATTCCATAAACTCTGTCTTGGATAAAGGATTGGTCATACCATTTATTTTTAAGAATTAATCGAATCATTCCGTACATAAACGCAATATCTGTTCCCGTTCTAATTCGGCAATAAATATCACTTTTAGCCGCTGTTTTTGAATATCTTGGATCAACAACAATAATTTTAGCCCCATTTTGTTCTTTGGCTTTTAAAATATGTTGCATCGCAATTGGATGGTTTGCAGCAGGATTTGCTCCAAAAATAATAATTGCTTTTGAGTTTTGCATATCACCAATATGATTTGTCATAGCTCCATAACCCCATGTATTTGCCACACCGGCAACTGTTGGACTATGTCAAATTCGAGCTTGGTGATCTATGTTATTCGTTCCAAATAATGCAGCAAATTTTCGTATATAGTAAGCTTGTTCGTTGCTTACTTTGGCTGAACCTAAAAATTGAACCGCATCTGGACCAAATTTCTCTCTTAAGTCTAATAATTTTTTTGAAATTTTATTCATTGCATCATCCCAACTCACACGGTTCCATTGACCATTTGATTTCTCAATTGGGTATTGTAATCGGTTTGTTGCTCTGATTTTATCAATCATATCAGCACCTTTGCAACAGTGTCCTCCATGACTGATTGGATGATCACTTGCCACTTCTTGTCTCACCCATACACCATTATAAACTTCAGCAATAACTCCACACCCTACTGAACAATGCGTACAAATAGTTTTAATAAGTTTAGACCCTGGAAAAGGATTTTTAATCTCTTCTTCTTTCGCCTCTCTTAATACACCATTTGAAGCAAATGCAGATGTAGCAGTAACTGCTGATGCTAATGTTGCCATTTTCAGAAAACTACGTCTTCCGAAGCTTTTTAGCATTCCCATTTCTTCTCCTTAATTTATTTTGCAGCGTTATAAAAATTACTCCAATTTTGAGTCTTTTTATATAAAACTTCTTTTTTATGTGCAGTGCCTAAGACCACTCCACTACCAGCATCACTTCCCTCTCCTCTGTTTGAATTCTGTGTTGTTGCAGCAACTGCAACCACAGATCCAGCCAGAACAGAAGCAGCAACACCTGCTCGTTTAATAAAGCTTCGTCTTAACTCATCAGCCATATTAACTCCTCTTCGTTATGTGGGTAAAAACCCCTCTAAATATTTTTTAAATACTTAGAGCGATTTTCACTTTAGTCTTAAGCCACTTTTGCCACTTCCAAAAATGAGCGTTCAAAATTCATAAATACATCAAGCAACACTCCAACATTGACATAAATTTCATTTTCACTTGACATTAAACTAAAACTGAGCTGATCCACAAAAGGGTTAATGACTGTTTTAAATAACTCTTTATGCAGCTCCTCTTTGATGGTTTGTTCCATTTCTTGCCCAATTAAATAACTGCACAATGTAAAAATAAATCCATAATGATCTTCAGGTGCTTTAAAACTGTTTTCATCTCTTCGTATTTTTGTTTTGGATAAAATATCTCTTACTTTTACAAGCATTGCCCCTGCTTCTCTTTGTTCATAATATTGCGAGCTGCTTAAAGAGACATGTTTTCCAAAGGGAACTAAAAAAAGGTCTTGATAACTTCTATAAAGTTCATTTTCAGGTTTTTGTGCCAAATAATTTAAAATATTTTGCACTGCCATTGCCGCATCTTCATCAAAAGCATTGGCTTCGAGTAGTTTTAAGTTTTCAATAATTAAAGAAGATTGTTGTTTGACATGCTCTTCTACTAACAACAACGATAATACGTTATATATAAATATTCTGGCTTTATTAATCTCTTCAATATGCATGTAATAATCCCTCTTTTATCATTAATTTTGCTTTACAATCTTCACAGCAATAAAGCGTTCTTTCTTTGGTTTTACTCATTTTTGCAAAAATGGGTGCCATCATATTGGCAATTTTTTCAATGGCTTTTTTAGTAGCAAACTCTTTTCCACACTCCACACAAGCGAAGAGTTCATCTTGGGCTAAAATATTCTCTTTAAACCAAGTTGGATTAAGATAAATGACATCTTTTTCAATACTTAAGCACTCTTTTTCAGGACAAGAAACTTCACAATATCCACAGGCTGTACACAAAGAAGGATTAATTCGCAACGTATTGTCTCTTGCGTCTGCAACCAGCGCATCGACATTACAAGCCCCTACACAAGATAAACACAAGGTACAATTGGCTTCATTAACTTTGACAAGTCCATAATGAATATGCTCACCCGTACTAATCACACCTAAATCATCTTCTCCCACAATATGTTGAAGCCGAATCGAAAAAATTTCTCGTTTTTTTGAAGTAGTGTGATTAAAGCTGAATCGAGAATTTTTTACTTCTTGAGCAATCTCTAAAGCACCTTTTAACTCTTCTTCATTCATGGCTAATAAAACGGCATCTACGCCATATTTGTTTTGATAAATTTGATTTAAAATATGAATTGAATCTTTGGTTCCTTTAGATAAAAAGTCGGTGTAAAAAATGACTTGATTTCCACTTTCTTGAAGTAACGTTAATAAACTTTGCTCATGTAAAAACTTTTCACCCTCAATAGCCAAAGGCAAAACATTTTCTTTTAAAGTTAAATTAAGATTTTCTAAATCCATTTTCGCAGGCACAACTAATGCAATATGCCCTTCATAGTATTTTGATATTTCAAAAAGAGATTCTCGACTTGTTGGAGTATAATCAAGTGCTCCACTTGGGCATACAGAAATACAACCTCCACAGCCATGGCAATCAATTTGTGAGAAAATCAAATGTTTAGTGGCATCATCTTTTACAATTGCAACCGTAGGACACACATCTTCACATTTTCCACAAATTTCTTCTCGGCGTTCATGATATTGACACACAGAAGAATCATAAGTAGTAAATTTTTTATAGGTATATTCATTGATATTTTGTCGTAATATATTAAGCGTATCTTGAATCGTTGATTGCAAAGGGTCAAATGTTCCACTTTGATTAAAAGCAAACAAAGGAGCTTCAAACCAAACAATTTGTGAAACATGTAAATCAACGACCTTTTCATCGGATTGTACTTGTACAACCAAATTACCAATGTGTCCAGAAATGGACAAAATAATTTCAGGAGCCACGTGATAGACATCAAATTCATTGTCTGTCATAGCATTTAGAAAAAGCTCTTTTTCTTGGAGACTTCCTACCGCTAATACTTGATTTGAAACATCTTGTGTTAAAACAATGTCTTTTGCTAAATCAAATCGAATGGCATTGATTTCATAGAGTTTTTCTACATTTTTAATTCTTTGTGATAATGAATCTTTTGAGTTTTTAATATAAAAATCAATCTCAGGAGCAACGACTTCGGCATTGACTGCTTTTGAATTTGAAACAATATAGGTTTCAGAAGAAAGGCAACTCTTTGAGTTGACAACTTGAATATTCTCACTAAGAGGAAACTCCAGTGAGCCTTCAGAATAATAGATAAATTCCTGCATACACTATGCCTTTTGGTAAATTATTGTTTACCATTTTATGGTTATTATTCTTTAGCTTTTCTTAAATGGTTAATTTTATTTAACCATTTTTATTTTAAGTAACATTCTAATACGAAATGCTATAATCTGCACTATTTTCTAAAAAGGCAATTTTTGTTTAAAATCATTCTTTTCATTTTACTTTTTTTTGCTTCTGTTTATTTTACCCTCAAAGATGAAGTTTATCGAGATAAAGAGATAATTTTCAGCTCCTCTTTACCTAAAACAGGCATTATGAATCAATGGGGAAAATCAGTTGAGAGTGGGATTTTAGCCTATTTTAATTATATCAATGATAACAATCTCCTCCATAACAAAACCATCAAATTTATTGCCTACGATGACAAATATGAACCTGCTCTTACTCTTGAAAATATTGAAAAACTTATCAAAGAACATAATACTTTTGGTTTTTTAGGTTTTGTGGGTACACCAACAGTTAAAAATATTTTGCCCATTTTAGAAGAAAATCCCATGCCTTTTATTGCTCCTTTTACGGGGGCTGAGTTTTTACGCCAAAAACATCTGGAAAATATCATCAATATCCGCAGTTCCTACAAAGATGAAATCGAAAAGTTGGTTGATTATTTGTACCATAAAAAAAACTTAAGTAAATTTGCTGTTTTTTATCAAAACGATGATTACGGAGAAGAGG
>JBAYZM010000041.1:0-13459 GCA_041672515.1 Arcobacteraceae bacterium | reverse complement strand
TTGAGGGAATCAACGTAGTACCACTGATTGATGTGATGTTGGTACTTTTAGCCATTATTTTAACTGTTTCATCGTTTATTGCTTTAGGGAAAATAGAGTTAACGTTGCCCAAAGCCAGTTCTCACACTAAAATAGAGCCCAAAACATTTGAAATATCCATTACGGTCGATAAAGAGTTTTTTATCAATAAAGAACAAATCAATAAAGAAGAGTTACTTGAAAAACTCAATGAAGTTAAAAAAGAGGATATTGTAGCCATTAGTGCCGATAAACTTCTGCCTTATGAAGAGTTTATTTTTGTGATTGATTTACTCAAACAAAAAAGTATTGAGAAAATTTCTATGGTGGTTCAAAAATGAACAACAACAATTTAAAAACCATCAACACTAAAGAAATTTTTACCAACAATGAAAAAATTGTTGAAATACAACACAATGGAAAAACATATTTTCTAAGAATTACCAAAGAAGATAAACTCATTCTTACCAAATAATCTTTAAAAAAATACACACTTTAAAGCCAGCAACTTTATTCAAATAGCCAGCTACTATTATATTAGGAGAGAAAATGAATAAAAGAAAAATTATGCTTTCGCATATAGTTGCTGGTATATTAGTCACACATTTTAGTGTGTTGGCTAATGAAACGAATACTGTCAAACTCGATGAAGTTACAGTTACAAGTGCTACAGGATATGAACAAAAACTTACCGATGCTCCTGCATCTATTACGGTTATTACCAAAGAAGATTTGCAAAAAAAAGCCTATACCAATCTATTAGATGCTGTAAAAGATATTGAGGGTGTTGATATTGGTGAAACCACCGACAAATCTGGTCAAGGAACAGTCAGTATGAGAGGTATGGGGGCTGATTATACGCTTGTATTAATTGATGGAAAAAAACAAAACAACAATGGAGATATTTATCCCAATGATTTTGGAGGTTTACAATTTGCCAATATTCCACCTTTATCCATGATTGAAAGAATTGAAGTGGTACGTGGACCCATGAGTACACTTTATGGTGCAGATGCTATGGGTGGAGTGATTAATATCATTACAAAAAAAATCTCAAAAGAGTGGACAGGTTCAATTACGCACAGTAAAACGTTTCAAACGGATAATGTTTATGGAAATGATACTACAACCGATGTAGCCATTATGGGACCACTCATTGAGAATAAATTGGGACTAAGCTTAAGAGGAAGTTTTTATGACAAAGAAAAATCAACGCCAAAATGGGACACCGTAAAAGATATCGATGGCGTAACCGATCATAATCGTTCCAATACCAGTTTTGGTGGAAATGGTAAAACTTTAGACAATCAAAATTGGACAGCAGGAGCAGGATTGACTTTTACTCCTGATGATGCCAATACCATCAAAGCAGATTTTGATATAGCCAAACAAAAATATGATAACTCAAACGGTGAAATTGGAACAGTAGACAGTTATAATACAATTTACACCAATCAAAGAGTGGGTTATGAAGAAATTCAAAGAATGCAAAGAGAGCAATATGGTTTAAATTGGGAAAAAGAGTGGGATTTAGGTAAAAGTACTGTGGGTATTCACCATATAGAATCGGCAAATTTAGGAAGAAGTTTACCTTTAAACGCCACCGAGCGACAATACATTAAAGACAATAAACCTATTTGGGGAAGTTTAGCCAATGCCATGCTTGACCCCACATTTTTAGCACTTATGCCAAGACCATCACGAACCTTGGAATCAACCAATACCACATACAGTGCAAAATATGAATTTCCCTTATCCAATCACTATTTGGTTATAGGAACAGAGTATCTTCAAGCTGAACTAGAAGATGGTGTTTATGGTATGAGTTCAAATTCTCAAACTCAATCAGGAGTGACAAAAAAATATGATCAACACTCTGTTTTTGCAGAAGACAACTGGAATATTACCACTCCATTAACCCTTACAACGGGGATTCGATACGACAATCATGAAGATTTTGGCGATCACTTAAGCCCAAGAGCTTATATGGTTTACAATTTAACCAATAATTGGACATTAAAAGGGGGCGTTGCTACAGGATACAAAACACCCAAAACAACTGATTTGCAAGAAGGAGTTACTGGATTTGGAGGACAAGGAACATCCCCCATGGTGGGAAATCCCACTTTAAAACCCGAAGAGAGTTTAAGTAAAGAACTAGCCGCATATTATACTCATGAAAAAGGTCATAACTTCAATATAACCATATTCCAAAATGATTTTGAAGATAAAATTGAAAGTGTTACAATAGACGATAATGTTTTACCCATTGAGTGGCAAAACTTAGGATTAAGCTCCTTTAGTCAAAAACAAAATGTGGGTGAAGCTGTAATTCAAGGGATTGAAATTGCTGGAAAATATAAATTTATTGATACGTTAGCATTAAAACTTAATTATACCTATACCGATTCAGAAATTAAATCAAATGACCCAAAAACCAATGGTAAACCACTCAGAAGCAGTCCTGAGCATATGTACAGTGCCACGTTGGATTGGCAAGCAACAACTAAGCTGAATACCTATTTGCAATATTCTGCTGAAAAAGATCGATTTAATACCAGAAACACCACTAATTTAAAAGATTATTACTATCAAGACTATTCGGTTTTGAATTTAGGAAGCTCGTATAAAATTGATAAAAATATGACCATAAATGGTCGAGTCAACAATCTTTTAGATAAAGATTTCATGGAATACAGCGTTGCAGATAAAGTTGGAACAACTTATATTTACAATGAATACAGTAATAAAGCAGCCAGCAGAAACTTCTGGTTAAGCGTGACTTACACCTTCTAAATCTAAAAAGTTTACATTTTAAAGAGTAGTTTTATAACTACTCTTTTTTTATTCTGATTTAATAATAATTATTATCATTTTGTTAATAAATCATTAAAATTTATTGGTTACTATTTCACCGTAAAATCATTCTAAGGGATATCATGAAGAAACTACTTATCGCTTTAATTGTTATTGGCTTTGGGCATTTACCAATTTTTGCACACAATTTCTGGGCTTCAAAACTAAATAATAATGTCAAACTCTATTTTGGAGACTGGGAAGAGAGTATAAAAGAGGAAGGGGAAAAACTTAATCATATCAATACTGAGGTAATCTTACCACATAACAGTGTTAAAACTATCACTCGACACAATGACCATGTCAATCTTGAACTTCATACTTCGGGTGATATTGTCATTGTCAATACAAGAGAACCTCGCAAAAGTAGAATAGATGAAAGTGTTTCTCAAAATATAATTGCAACCAGAGCAGGAAGAGAAGAGGTTATTACGTTAGCAACACTTGATGTATTACCCGATAAACCAAACAGCAACACATTTACTCTAATGTTCAATGGTCAACCTTTAGCTCAAACAAATGTTACGCTTTACTCACCTACCACATGGAGTAAACCATTTAAAAGTAATGAAAATGGAAAATTTACCATTCACACACCTTGGCAAGGCGAGTATATGTTGGTATTAAAACACAACGATAATATGGCAGGGCAAATCAATAAAAAAGCCTATTACAATACAAACTACACAACAACCATAACTTTTATGGTCAAAAATGGGATACCTTGGGGTAGACCATTAGAAGAAAAATAACAACAAAGGCATACAGATGTTTAATAAATTTTGGTTTAAAGTTCATTTTATTTTAGGACTCATTTTTGGCTTTATATTGTTAATTGTAGGAGTAACCGGAGGATTAATGTCTTTTGAAAAAGAGATATTAAAAACCATCAATCCAAAAAGTTATGTGGTTGCCGTTCCCAATAATGTTTCAATTGCTCAGCCTCATGTAATTATTGAAGGGTTTAAAAAACATATTCCCGATGCAAAAATAAATGCTATAACACTCTCTTCCGATAAAACAAGTTCAGTTATGATTAATATAGCTTCCAAAGATTCTACGCAACGAAAAGGAATTACGTACTATGTTAATCCCTACACCAGTGAGATTTTACCCGATTTAAAAGGTCAAGCTTTTTTTGATACGGTAGAAAATATACACCGAAGATTACTTTTAGGTGATGTGGGTAAACAAATCGTAGGACTCTCTTCAGTTATTCTGTTGGTTTTATTGTTGAGTGGCTTATATCTCTATTTCCCACGATTAAAACGAACATTTTTAGCCAGTTTTACCTTTAGTTTTAAAAGCAAAGGACGATATTTACTCCACAGTATGCATTCAAGCATTGGATTATGGGTATTCCCTTTTTATATTCTGGCGGTCCTTTCGGGATTATATTGGTCCTACGATTGGTATCGTCAAGGGTTACATACGATAAGTGGAGTTCCTATGATGATAAAACAAATGCCAACTCAGACGCCTAAAAACAACACTAATATAGAGAATCAACAAAGAACTAATCAAGAACAAAAAAAGACAAATCCTGCCAATAAAGTATCATATACCGATTTAAGTAAAGCCTTTACTATGTTTGAAATATTTTTACAAAAAGAGTACAGCAATGCGATGATCCGTATACCTACTTCGGGAACCATTTATACAATTTCATATCAGGATACCCATGCTGCTCATTCAAGAGCAAGAAATCAAATGCAAATCGATATTAACAGTTGGGAACTTCTTAAATCAGAGCGTTATGAGGATAAACCCCTCAATCAACAACTCATGGCAAGCATACTTCCTTTGCACAGTGGAGAATATTTTGGAAGAATAGGGCAAATCATTATGTTTATGACTTCTATGTTAATGCCGTTATTTGCCATTACTGGACTAATGTTGTATCTCAATAGAACAAAAAAGAAAAAAAAGGCTATTAAATGAAAAAATTAATTCTATTGGCAACACTGCTTGTTGTTGGTATAGCCAGTTACTTTGTATACAGTACTTTTATTAAACAAAAAAATGAAAACGGTGAACTGCTCAGTGTAAAAGTCAGCAAAGGCAGTATAGAAAATCTTGTCACCGCAACAGGTACCCTTAATCCAAAAGATTATGTAGATGTGGGTGCACAAGTTTCGGGACAATTAAAAGTTTTGTACGTTGAATTAGGTGATGTAGTTAAAAAAGGGGATTTACTTGCCCAAATCGATATAACCGTTTTTCAAGCCAAAGTAAATCAAAGCAAAGCGTTATTGAAATATCAAGAAGCCCAACTTAAAGAGCGTGAAGCCCAATTTGAACTGGCTCATATTTTGTACAAACGACAAGCTGATTTATATGCACAAGATGCCACCAGTCTTGAGATGTTACAAAATGCCAAGCTTAATCATGATTCGGCTTTGGCTCAAATTGAGATGATTAAAGCACAAATTGAACAAACTCAATCGAGTATTCAAGCCGATGAAGCCAATTTAGAATATACCAGTATTTATGCACCCATGAGTGGAACTATTGTCTCAATTACTGCCAAACAAGGGCAAACGCTTAATGCCAATCAAAGTGCTCCTATTATTTTACAAATTGCCGATTTAACCACCATGACAGTAAAAGCAGAAGTTTCAGAAGCCGATATTACCAAACTCAAACAAGGCGTTGATGTTTATTTTAAAACCTTAGGCAACAACAGAAAATGGAACAGTCATCTGGATAAAATAGAGCCCACACCGGTTATTGAAAACAATGTTGTTCTCTACAACGCTTTGTTTGATGTGGACAACAGCGATGGAAAACTGATGACCTATATGACAACTCAAGTCTTTTTTGTGCTTGAAAGTGCACCAGATGCACTTCTTTTACCTTTAGCTGCTATAAATATGAATAAAAAAGAACCTACAATAACTCTTCTATTGGAGAATGGAACACGTAAAGAACAAGTGGTTAAACTGGGAATTTCAAATCGTGTTCAAGCACAAATTCTTGAAGGGGTGAATGAAAATGATGGGGTAGCGCTTAATACCTCAAAATCGACTTCAAAAACAAATGATTCTGTGCCAAGGATGCGATTTTGAGTTTAGAAAGTCTTAAAAAACCTTTGATTCTTTTAAAAAATATTATCAAAAATTATCAAAACGGTGATTTGTCGCTGAATGTTTTAAACGGGGTCTCTTTAGAGATATTTCAAGGAGAGTTTGTTGCTATTGTTGGTGCAAGTGGAAGTGGAAAATCAACGTTGATGAATATTTTAGGTTGCTTAGATAAACCAAGCAGTGGCGAATATCTTTTTAATGGCAAAAATGTTGCCAATTTAAGCAAAGATGAATTGGCGCATTTAAGACGAGAAGCCTTTGGTTTTGTCTTTCAAAGTTATAATTTAATCACTTCTTTAAATGCCAGTGAAAATGTTGAAGTTCCCTCGATGTATGCAGGAATGACACAAGAAAAACGAAAAGAACGAGCCAAAGAGCTTTTAACGTATTTAAACTTAAGTGATAAGCTAGAAAATCTGCCCTCACAACTTTCAGGAGGACAACAACAACGTGTCTCTATTGCGCGAGCTTTGATGAACGGTGGGGCGATTATTCTTGCCGATGAACCAACGGGAGCATTGGACAGTAAAAGTGGGCAAGAGGTCATTGGCTTATTTAATGAGTTATCCGAACAAGGGCATACGATTATTTTAATCACACACGATATGCACGTGGCTTCACATGCCCATAGAATGATTGAAATACACGATGGTAAAATTATTAATAACTCACAAGCCAATAACAATAAAAAAGAAGTTGATTTTGCTTTTTCACACACGTCAGATACTCCTCGTATTACAGAAATCATTGAAGCGACTAAAAGTGCTGTAAAATCACTTAAAATGAATATCTTTAGAACCGTTTTAACCCTTTTAGGGATTGTTATTGGAGTAGCTTCGGTTATTGCCATGCTTGCCATTGGAGATGGTGCCAAAAAAGAGGTATTAGAAAGAATCAGTTCCATGGGAACCAACCTTTTAGTGATTCGACCAGGAATTCCCAATAAAAGAGGCTTTCAAAATATAACCACTTTAGTTTTTGATGATGTAGAAGCAATAGAATCATTGGAAAATATAGTTGCCGCCATTCCAGAGAGCAGAAAAAGTGTTACGGTTCAATACGGAAATATTGATCAAACGACCTCGTTAAATGCAACGAGTTCTTCATATACCAAAGTAAGGCAGTGGGAGACACAAAGTGGTACATTTTTCAATGACGAAGATAATTTTAATTTAGCCAAAGTAGTTGTTCTTGGGCAAACCGTTGCCCAATCACTTTTTGGAGAAAATGATGCCGTAGGAAAATTTATTTTAATCGATAATATTATGTTTCAAGTCATTGGTGTGATGGCTAAAAAAGGAGCCAATGCCTTTGGAGAAGATGAAGATGATGTTATTTTTACCCCATATTATACAGGAAGTTTAACTATTATTGGTCAAAAGTTTTTAAGAAATATCACTGTTGCTATGAACGATTTAGCGTTAATTGAACAAACTGAAAACGATATTAAAACTCTACTCATCCAACGCCATGGCTTAGAAGATTTTAGAATATTAAATATGGCATCACTCATTGAAGAGACCACCAAAACACAAAACACACTCACCGTATTGTTAGGTTCCATTGCTGCTATTTCTTTACTTGTAGGAGGAATAGGGGTGATGAATATTATGTTGGTGAATGTAACAGAGAGAACCAAAGAGATTGGTATTCGTATGGCAACGGGTGCGAGAACACGCAATATTTTACAGCAATTTTTAATTGAAGCATTAGTGGTTTCTGCATTGGGTGGCGTTATTGGTATTTTGGTAGGTTTAGGCGTTACTTTTATTATTAGCAGCTTTGGAACCGTGGTAGAATATTCTGTTTTACCCATTATATTGGCTTTTTCGTGCGCCTTTTTAACGGGACTTATTTTTGGATATTTACCGGCTAAAAAAGCTGCCAACTTAGACCCCGTTGATGCATTAGCTTCAAAATAAGGAGATACAATATGAAAAAACAAATTCTTTTTTTAACGACTTTAGCGCTTCTGTTAAGTGCGTGTTCTTCAAACCATTTACACGTAAATAATACGTATGAAATACCCAAAACATATGTGAATTCCAACAGTGAAATACCAAAACAAGAGTGGTGGAAACATTTTGATAGGCAAGAATTAAACACTTTAGTCGAAGAATCGCTTGAAAATAATTCCGATATGCGTATGGCACTGCAAAAAATAGAACAAGCTCAATTGCAATTGTCCATAGCCAACGCCTCTTTTTTTCCAACACTTGATTTAAGTGGCAATAGTTCAAGCAATAAAAAAAGAGCAACTAATGAAGCCTATACTACGAGCCAATCCACTAGTGCTTCGGTTAATATGAAATACGAACTTGATTTTTGGGGGAAAATTAAAGCTTCCAATACCATGGCTCAAGCTTCTTTAAATATGACAAAATACGACTTGGATACCGCACGACTGACGCTTATTTCAACTCTCGTAGAGACCTATTTTCAATATCTAGCAACCAAAGAAAAAATTGATTTAACACTTTTTACTGTTCAAAACGAGGAAAAAGAGCTTAAAATAATGCAAAAAAAGTATGAATTTGGTGCAATTAATGCCTTGGATTTAAGTAAACAAAAATCTTCACTTTTGTCGTATCAATCTTCTCTTGCAACCCTACAATTACAACAACAAACACTGCACACGAGTTTAGCTGTTTTAGTGGGGAAAACGTCGCAAGAGTTAAAGTTACAAACCCATTCGCTTGAGAATATAACCATTCCCAAAGTAAGTGAACATCTCTCTTCAACGGTTTTATTAAATCGTCCCGATATTGCCAGTGCACAAGAGCAGATTAAAAGCAGCAATGCCTCAATACATCAAGCCTATGCCTCAATGTTTCCAAGTTTTAGTTTAACCGGACAAGCAGGGCAAGCCAGCACTTCATTATTGGGGTTAACCAATCCAACCACCACGTTAGGTTTAGGATTGGGGTTAAATTTAAATTTATTTGATCAAGGTGCTTTAAAAAATCAAGTTAAAATTGAACAATCCAAGGCCTATGAAAGTGTTGAAAACTATAAAAAAGTGGTTTTAAATGCGTTAAAAGAGGTCGAGGATTCCCTTAACAATGTCCAAAGCAATAAAATCCAAAATGAATTTAAAGAAGAAATATTAGAACAAGAAAATAAAATAGTGTTACTGTCTCAACGCCAATATGAGTATGGATCAATTGATTTTTCTTCACTTTTAGATGCAAAAAAATTACATACTCAAGCCAAAGAGGCAATTGTAAACCAAAAATTAGCCTATTTGTCTTCTTTGGTAACCTTACAAAAAGCCTTGAGTGGAAGTTGGGCAGAAAAAGAATAGCATACAACTTTAATAATCACTATCAAATTAATAAAATTATAAGTAAGTTTTTCATATTATTTCAATAATCATTATCATGAAAAGCGAGAAGAAATAGTATGGAACACGCGTATTCGCCATCGTATGAAAAAAGAGCTTTTCTTTTTTCATTTTTAATTCACAGTGCTTTATTTGGTTCGTATATATTGTACAACTACCATAATCCCATAGAAATAACCAGTAAATCTGAAATGATATCTATGAATCTCAGCAGTTTTGACATACCCAAACCCATTGAAGAACCAATAAAACCAGTAGAACCGCCTAAACCTGTAGAAAAAGTAGAACCCAAACCCATTGAGAAAATAAAACCCGTGGAAATACTTAAGCCCATTATTCCTCTTAAACCTATCCCAAAACCCATAGAAAAACCTCAAGAAATTCAAAAAGAAGAGATTGTTCTGCCCGTTGAAAAACAAATCGTACCCACGGAAGAACAAAAAAAATTAGAAAAAGAACAACAACGACAAGCCCAACAAGAAAATTTTGTTAAAACAAATTTTGCCATTATTCGAGACAAAGTCTTAAGTAATCTTATTTACCCTAATATTGCACGAAGAATGGGTTGGATAGGGGTAGTTGAACTTGCCATTATCATTGATACCAATGGAAAACTTGTCGATGCGTATATTCATAAAAGTTCGGAGAGAAAACTTTTAGATGATGCTGCATTGGATGCTGCAAAACTCTTAAGAAATGACATACTGCCTATTCCTACAACGACTTCAAAAATTATTCTCCCTGTCTCTTTCAAACTCAAATAACATAATCTTGACTTCAGTCAATGATTATGATTATCAATTATAGTAGTATTCTTTTAAAACATCAAAGGATACTAATGCATTACAATTTTTTACAAAAAGCCTGTAAATAGTTTCTGTTTACAAAAAATTATTAAAGGCTAGGAAAATGAAAAGAAGTTTACTGATATTAAGTGTTGTTACAGCAAATGCTCTGTTTGCCAACGATGTTACTTTGGATGAAATCACTATAACAACGGCAACTAAAACGCAAAAAAGCATTGATGGAATTAATGCCAGTGTTGATGTCATTACGCAAAAAGAAATCGAACAAATGGGTGCTCAATCCTTACGTGATGTTTTAAGTAAAACCAATGGAATTACTATTCAACACGGAACATTTCCCAGTGCCAGCAGTCTTTCTAAAGGCTCTGTTGTATTAAGAGGAATGGGAGCTAAAGGAACTCTTATTTTAATTGATGGAAGACGAGTAGGGGGAGAAGTTGCCAATCCTTACGATATGGATAGAATTCCTGCTAGTAGCATAGAAAAAATAGAAATTGTCAAAGGTCCCATGAGTACACTTTATGGAGCAGATGCCAGTGGCGGAGTGATTAATATACTTACAAAAAAAGCAACCGCTACACCTCAAACCAATTTTGGCTTACGATATGGACAAAATGGAGAGGGTGATGATAAAAATAAAAATATGAATTTTGATACACGAGGTAAGGTCAATGACCTCTCATACAGTTTGTATGTCAATCAAACCCTCACAACTCCTTATACCCAAAAAGAGAGTGCCGATGTTTGGGCAAAAACTCCTGCTGGAAAAGCCAAACCCTCTGCACATCCCAATCCTGCCATCAGTGGAAATTTAAAAGACAATTACGATGTAGATGTAACCTATAAAGAAAAAAGTGATATCTTAACCGTAGGTGGACGAGTCGAATACGATTTTACCAAAAATATCACCGCAGGATTGGAGTTTAATCATTTTAAAGAAGAGAGAGAAGGCACATATATTGGATATTTCCATCCAACAGCAGTAACTGTTCCTGCGTATAATGTCCCCGTTGAATCTACCGATGACAATGAACGATTAGACCTAAGCAGTGATTTAAAAATAGCTGCAACCGATGATTTATTGCTTAATTTTAGAATCTATCAAAGTTATTATGAAAAAAGAAATACTACCGCTGCAAAATATTGGCAAGATATGGGATATGCTTCACAAAAAGCTTCCGAGCAAAATGGTTTAGATGCCAATGTCGATGTACGAAGCTTTGAAACCATGGCAAATTATGTTTTAAATGCCAATCATCTTTTAACCACAGGATTAGAAACCAGAAAAGAGACCAGAGAAGGAACCGTTTTTACACTTGCGAATGAAATGAGCCAAAAAGAGGTTGACTATAAAGCCTTATATCTGCAAGATGAATGGCAAGCATTAGATGACTTAAACATCATTTTTGGGGCAAGATACGATGATATCAGTAATGCCAACAGTGAAGTTACCTATAAAATTGGTGCGGTTAAAAATATCAATAAAGCTTTTAATCCTAGAGTTAATTTTGCACAAGGATACCGAACTGCGGATATTCGAGAACTCTATATTTACAAAAATACGCCCACCGGTTCAAACAGAGGTGCTGACGTTATTGATGCAACGGTAGGAAAAACTACGGCGTATGATTTAAAACCAGAATTCACAAATAGCTATGAAATAGGGGCAAACGGTGTTTTTGAAAGTTCACGATACGATGTAGCTTTTTTTCACAATGATATCAGTGATATGATTGCAGAAGTCAATAAAGGTACGTATAATACTTTTGAAAATATCCCCAATGCAAAAACCTATGGATTTGAAGCCAGTTTCACACAAAATCTCAATGAAAATTTAAGTACTAATTTTAATTGGATGGAACTTAGAACGAAAAATAAAGAAACCAACAAAGAGTTAGCCTTTAATCCTAAACGAATTGTAGGAGTGAATTTTGATTATGCTTTCACAAAAAATATTTCAAGCACCGTTGGGGCAAAATATATTGCCAGCCAATATTACCAAGAGACCTTAAATGCAGGTTCTCCAACCCAAACACTCATAGATGCTAAAACAAACGACTATACCACACTTAATACGGTTGTTAACTACACTTTTAACAAAACCACGTCTCTTTATGCGGGTATTGACAATATTACCGATAAAAGAATCGATGATGTATTAGGAAGCAGCAGTGGACGATATTTCTTTACAGGAGTTAAAATTACATTATGAAAAAACTTATCTTAGTACTGTTTGCGCCATTTATTCTTTTTGCAAGCCAAAAAATGGACAAACTCATTATTGCAGGACCAGTAGCAACCATTTCACACCCCATTTTTAAAATCATTCAAAGTGGGGCGCTAAATGATGTTGCAAAAACAGTTGAGTTTCGATTGTGGCAAAATCCCGATGAACTTCGAGCCATTTTACTCAAAAAAGAGGCACATTTTGTGGCTATTCCCACCAATGTTGCAGCCATTTTGTACAATAAAGGGGAAGATATTAAACTGCTTAATGTTCCTATTTGGGGTATTTTGGAGATAATTACTCGAAACAACACCATTAAAAGTCTCCATGATTTAAAAAATCAAGAAATCATTGTGCCGTTTCGTGCTGATATGCCCGATATCGTACTTCAAGCCATTATGAAAAAAAATGGCTTGAATCCTAAAAAAGATTTCGATATCAAATATGTTCCTGCTCCACCTGATGCCATGCAAATGCTTATTTTACGACGTGCCAATAATGTCTTACTTGCCGAACCAGCAACATCAATGGCGATGCGAAAAACAGGCTCATTTCCGTTAAAACTCATCGCTCCAGAACTTTTTAGAAGTATTAACATTCAAAAAGAGTGGGGAAAAGCCTTTAATACCAAAGAAGCGATTCCACAGGCGGGGTTAGCGGTTGTGGGCAATATTGATGCACACATCGTACAACGCTTTGAAGAGGAATATGTAAACGCTTTAAACTGGTATAAAACCAATACAAAAGAAGCAGGAGAACTGGTTGCTTCGCATATTGACTTTTTAAGCAAAGAAGCCGTTTGCGATTCAATAGCCCATGTGCAATTAGAAGCCATCAGCGCACAAAAAAGCAAAAAAGATGTCGAAGAGTTCTTTACGATTTTACATGAAATTGAACCAAAACTCATAGGCAATAAACTGCCTGATGAAGGATTTTATTATCAATGAAAACACTCATTAAAATACTCAAAGATTTCCCTTGGTTTTTATGGAGTGGTTGGGGCTCTATTGCTTCCATCTTGCTTTTTTTGGCTTTGTGGGATTTTGGAAATCAAATTTATGGGGATTTGATTTTACCATCGCCCAAAGAGGTCTTTATCACAATGTTTGAACTGTTTAAACAA
>JBAYZM010000040.1:0-13545 GCA_041672515.1 Arcobacteraceae bacterium | reverse complement strand
AAAAACCTAGAAGTTAAAGAGTTCAAAAGCTCCCATGACAGGTTTTTGATACTTGATGAAAAAGAGATTTATCATATTGGGGCAAGTTTGAAAGATTTGGGAAAGAAGTGGTTTGCGTTTTCAAAGATTGAAATAGAAGCTTTGGAGATTTTAGGAAAGCTAAAGAATGAATGAAGTTATCTAATATTTTAATTTAGGTAGAATTAGCCTGTAAAGTTCCTTATCCTTATTTTTTAAGGGTAGGTTTCAATTATTGAGACATAACTAATTAATAAGTGTTTACACTTTATGTTATATAGGTCTTATTATAAGACAGATTATACTTATTTTCTTGGGAACTTTACACCTTAACATGTGGAGTATAAAATGGCTTTTAGTGATAATATATGGAAAACTAGAAAATCAAGAATTAATACATCTGAAAGGTTAAAAACGAATGATTTATTATCTCAGATTTTAATTACATACTACTCACTTTTTATTATTATAATAGTAATTATAGATATGAATAATACTGACTTAAACTTTGAAATCTTAACTTTAGTTTTATCAATATTAATTTTGGTTGTATCTACTTTTATATTTTCCAGAAATTATAAAGAGCGGTCTTTAATGATTCAATCGGCATATATAAAAATGGACAAAATATATAGAGAAATGCAAGAGAAAGAGAGAAAAGAAGAAGATATAGCAGATTTGAAAGAACAATATAACACTATACTCGAATTAACTGAAAATCATTCTACATGCGATTTTTTACAAGTTATGTATGAAGTAAGAAAAGATAAACGATACATAGCCGTAAATGGTAAATGGGATTATTCAAAGTGTTTACAATGGCTCTGGTGCAAGACTGCGAAATATTTATTTGTATTTTCACTCTTTATAGTACCTATTATTGTTCTTTTTGTAATACTTTATTAACTATGAAGCACCCATTTAAAATATTTAACAAAAATTTTAAAATCAAGAATATTAAAAAAGTTTTTGAAAACTCAATTAAAAACAAACCATCAACTGGAATTGATGGAATAAATATAAATAATTTTGAGAAAAAATCAGATATTGAATTTGAAATTATTAATAGAAAAGTTTTGAATAAAACTTATAACTTTTCATTTTATAAAGAAAAACTAATATCTAAAGGAAGCAACAAGTATCCAAGAGTAATTTCTTTGCCTACTATACGGGATAAGATAGTTCTTAAGATAATTTTTAATACTTTAACTGAAATATATTCAGATGAATTATCTAATGAACTAGTACATTCAAAAGTAGATAAAATAAAAACAACTCTTCAAAGTAATAAATTTGATAGTTTTATAAAAATGGATATTGAAAACTTTTATCCATCAATTGACCATAAGATACTTTTAAAAATCATTAGTAAAAAAACAAAAAAAAGTGAATTTATTGATTTATTAAAAAATGCTATTACGCAAACTACCATTAGTAAATCAAATGATTCTATTGAGAAATATTCTAATAAAATTGGAGTTCCGCAAGGATTATCAATTTCAAGTGTATTATCATCAATCTATTTTATTGATTTTGACAAAAAGCACTCTAATCGATTAAACTATGAATATTATAGATATGTTGATGATATATTAATTCTTTGTAGGGAAAATGACATTCAATCTATATTTGAAACAATAAAAAATGATATTAATGATTTAAAATTAAAAGTGCATGAATTGGGTATTAGTCCTCAAAAAATAGATTCTGGAAGTATAAAAAACGGCTTTTACTTTTTAGGATACTCATATAGTGATACTTTAATTTCTATAAGAGAATCTTCAATAAACAATCTTCATAACTCAATTATTGATATTTTTACTCAATATAAGCACTCAAAAGACAAAAATATTAAATTTTTATATTGGAAATTAAATTTAAAAATTAGCGGATGTAAATTTGAAGGTAAAAAATATGGTTGGCTATATTTTTTCTCTCAAATAAATGATAAAAAATTACTTTTTAAACTAGATATTTTTGTCAAAAATATGTTTAAAAAGTTTAATATTGAATATAATAAAAATGAAGTTAAAAAATTTATAAGAACATATTTTGAGATATTGAAAAATAGAACACAGACTACTTATATTCCTAATTTTACAGAATTAACTAAAAGTGAAAAAAAAGACATTCTTGAAAATATTTTCAACCAATATGGAATAGCATTCAATCAGATTGAGTATAGGTTTAATAAATTAATTTATAAAACGATTAAAGAAATGGAAAAAGATATACAAATGTATTAAGTTGATTTGAAATTTAAAAGAAAAAAGTTAATAATATTTAAAAGGGAAATTCTTTGTATAAAATACTTTATTTCGGTGGACAAAAATGCGGTAAAACGGCTGCTGCAATGGCTAAAGCGTTGGAACTCTCACCCCATAAAAAACCCATTTATGTGGCAACATATTTGGATACATACAACGATACAGAAATGAAAGAGCGAATTAACCATCATAAAAAAGAGCGAAATGATCATTTTATCACGCTTGAAGAGGGGGTTGATTTGACCGTTTTAAAAGAGGGTGAGACTTATTTGGTGGATTGTTTATCCATGTGGATCTTAAATAATTTGGACAAAAACAAAGAGGAACTGATAATCCAACTTCAAACACTTTTAAAAAAAGAGCTCAATATGGTCTTTATTTTAAACGATGTCAGCCGTGGGATTATTCCTTTGGATAAAGAGAGTCGAAAATTTGTCGATTTAAGTGGCATAGTTGGGCAAGTTGTTGCACGAAGTTGCGATGAAGTATACGATGTGAGTTTTGGAATTCAAAGGCGGATTAAATGAAATCAATATGGCATGGCATAGTGTTGAGCTTTTCGTATTTTTCCATTTTACCCGTGCGTTTAAAAAGCAATGCCAGTAACGCAAAAGTCTATACTTCGCTTTTATTGGTTTTTCCTTTTGTGGGGTTTGCCATAGCGTTTTTAAGTGTGTTGCTGTTTATGGTATTAAAAGATTTTATGCCAATGGTGTATTGTGCGATTTTGTGTGCATGCATCTATTTGCTTTTGTATGGATTTTTGCATTTAGAAGCCTTAAGTGATGTTATTGATGGTTATTTTGCCTCTTTGAGTGGTAAAAATGCGTATGAGATTATGAAAGAACCGCATGTAGGAGCCTTGGGTGCGATTGGTACATTTGTTTTTGTGCTTTTAAAAGTATCGGTGATTGCTTTTTTACTCATCGAATCCAAAGAGGAGTTTTTTTTAGCGTCGGTTATTTTCAGTCGATTGGGTTTGATTTTTGGACTCTTTGCTTTTGAGTTTCATAAAAACTCTTCATTTGCTTTACAGTTAAAACAAGTGGCAAGTTTTACGCTTGTGGCGGTTGCTTTTAGTACCTATATGCTGTTTAGCTATTTTGTATTGGACGTGAAAATGGTCTTACTTTTTTCCTTTGTAACACTGTTTGTCGTAGCCTTGGTGTTGTATGCCTTAAAAAAGAAGTTTGGCTTTTTAAACGGCGATTGTTTAGGGGCAACACTTGAAAAAACCGAGTGGCTATTGCTGAATTTGGGATTACTTATATGAAAACCTACGAACACGGTGGACAAATTGAAGCCTTTGCCAAAGAAATAGGGTGCAAAATTGAAGAAGTTATCGACTTATCGTCCAATATCAACTTTGTAAAACCGCACATAAATCTTGATTTTAATGCACTTAATATTGCTTCATATCCCACCTATGATGAACTTTACAGTGCCATTGCTAAAAACTATGGTATCAAAAAAGAGCAAATGGAACTTTTTAATGGCGGAAGCAGTGCCATTTTTTCGTTGTTTGCTCATTTGGCATTAAAAAAATGCACCATTTATTCGCCGGCATATTTGGAGTACAAAAAAGCCTCAAAACTTTTTGGCTATGAGTTGGAGTTAATCAACCGATTTAACAATCTCAAAAGCGATGTAACCCCAAACTCTTTAGTCGTGTTTGTCAATCCCAGTACGCCCGATGGCACTTTTTATGAAATTGAAAACTTTTTAGCGTATTGGAAAAGCCAAAAATGCACGGTTTTAATCGATGAATCGTTTTTGGATTTTACCCTTGAAAAAAGTGCCACACGGTTTTTAGACCAATACGATAATCTTTATATTTTAAAATCCATGACCAAGTTTTATTCCAGTGCAGGAATACGAGTGGGGACTTTGGTTTCAAATGCCAAAAACATTCAAGCCCTACAACAAAAAGAGCCCATGTGGAAACTCTCACAGTTTGATTCCCACTATTTACAAGAATCCCTAAAAGACAAAAACTTCAAAAAAATTGCCAAAGCCATCAATGTGAAAAACAATATTCTTTTAGAAAAAATTTTAAACGAATCCAAGCTTTTCAAAAAAGTCCTCCCCAGTTGTGCCAACTACTTTTTAGTACAACTCCAAACCCTTACTGCCCCAACATTTCAAGAAAAACTCAAACCCCACAAAATCATGGTGCGAAACTGCAAAAACTTTGATTTTTTAGATGATTCTTATGTGCGAATAGCCGTTAAAAGCCAAGGCGATATTGAGTGCTTTAAAAAAGCGTTGGAGAGTATTATCTAAATATAGTTAGAAAACAAAAGTATACTTTTACATTTTTATATTTTATGCTAAAATACACTTTATAAAAAGAGGTGTAAAATGATAGAACAACTGCAAGATAAACAAAGAAAACTCATTTTTGCCATAAAAAATGTGACGTACCAAAGAAAAGAGTTGGATTTTATAAACAGTTCTGAAAGATTAATAGGACTAATTGGTGCAAGAGGAGTGGGAAAAACCACACTTTTACTTCAATATGTATCAAACTTTTCACTCGATGAAGCGTTGTATTTTAGTGCTGATGACATAAGTATTGCTGCTTTTGGAATTGTTGAGATTGTTGAAGAGTTTTATAAACTTGGTGGAAGAGTTATTGTGATTGATGAAGTGCATATGTTCAAAGATTGGTCTGCTCATATTAAAAATCTTTATGATTTTTATCCTGATTTGGTTATTAGAATAAGTGGTTCATCGATGCTCAATATCTTGATGCAAAGCCACGATTTAAGCAGAAGAATTGTAACTAAAGAATTAGATAAATTAAGTTTTAAAGAGTATTTTGAAATAAAACACAGTGTTGAACTGCCCTCTTTTTCTTTCGATGAAATACTAAAAAATCATAATACCATCTCTTTTGAATTAACTCAACAATATCCACAACTGTATAAAGAGTTTACCCTTTATTTAAAATTAGGGTGTTACCCATACTATTTTAGCAGTAACGATTTGGAAAGTTTTAACAGTAAACTGCATAATTCAATAGAAAAAATCATCTATGAAGATATTCCCTCAACCAATAAAATAAAATTTGAAAATCTCACCATCTTTAAAAAGCTTATCTATTTAGTCGTTGCTTCAAAAGTTCCTTTTCAAGTAAAAATAGACTCTTTAGCAAAAGATTTAGGTATTAGTGAACCCACTCTTTATACCTATCTTGAAATTTTAGATAAGACAGGAATCTTTACAACTTTAAAAAAATATAGTACAAAACAGAGCAAAAAACCTGAAAAACTCTATTTTAAAAATACCAATATTCTTCAAACCGTAAGTGAGGATTTAAAAATTACAATAGATATAGGAACAATCAGAGAAACCTATTTTGTGAGTTGTTTTGAAGATATTTATTACAGTGATATTGGTGATTTCAAAGTGGGTGATTATGTTTTTGAAGTAGGTGGAAAAAATAAAGATTTTACTCAAATCAAAAATATAGAGAACTCTTTTCTAGCTTTAGATATTGATACAAGTACCAATAAATCAAAAGTGCCACTTTGGCTTTTTGGATTTTTGAAGTAGCTTGATGGAAATATGGGAAAGAGAGTTTTTGATGAATGAATAATAGTTTGGTTTATGTTTATAATTTATGAAAAATTCTTATAAGAAATAAGATAAAATAGAAACGAATTACCCATTAGAAATGTACATAAATTAGGAATATAAATATGTCAAAAGAAACAAATAAAATAATCACATCTGAATACAAAGAGTGGCTAAGCCAAATAAAACAAAAGTTTCAAAGTTCTCAAATAAAAGCATCAATACAAGTAAATAGTACTTTATTGGAGTTTTATTGGAATCTGGGAAATGAGATTATTGAAAAACAGAAAAATAGCACTTGGGGAAGTGGTTTTTTGGAGCGATTAAGTAAAGATTTACTGGAAGCATTTCCCGATGTAAAAGGATTTTCTGTTACAAATATTAGTTATATTCGTAGATGGGTGTTATTTTATACTCAAGATATTTTCGCCACAACTTGTGGTGAAAAAGAGATTATAAAATCGCCACAAGTTGTGGCGGAATTGTTTTTGATACCTTGGGGGCATAATAGAGTTATTATTTCAAAATGCAAAACTATTGAAGAAGCCCTATATTATGTACAAAACACCATCAAAAATGGTATCAGCCGAAATGTACTTATTCATCAAATAGAGACAAATTTTTATGCAAGAGACGGCAAAGCCATCACAAACTTTGAAGCTACTCTTCCACCTCTTCAATCAGATTTGGTAAAAGAAATCACAAAAGACCCTTATAATTTTGATTTTTTATGCCTTACAAAAGGCTATCAAGAAAAAGAGCTAGAAAATGCACTAACAGAAAATATCACGAAATTTTTACTTGAACTGGGAAGTGGATTTGCCTTTGTAGGCAAACAATATAAGCTGATTGTTGGTGGTGATGAGTTTAGGATAGATTTACTTTTTTATCATATCAAACTAAAATGTTATGTGGTAGTAGAGCTAAAAGCCACAGAGTTCAAACCAGAATTTGCAGGAAAACTTAGCTTTTATACATCAGCAGTTGATGGTGAAATAAAAGAGAAAAATGACAACCCAACCATAGGAATACTTATTTGCAAATCAAAAAATGATTTAGTCGTAGAGTATGCACTAAAAGATATAAACAAGCCTTTAGGCATAAGCCAATATGAACTCACAGAAGTCTTACCAAAAGAGTATAAATCATCGTTGCCAAGTATTGAAGAGATAGAAGCACAGTTTGAAAATGAGAATTTAAAGGCGGTGGGTGATGAGTAATCAAAAAAGATTAGAAGAGTATTTAATTGGTGAAGATGGCTATTTGAAAAGTGATATTTCAAATGGAAAAGTGATTATGCTTTCTGGAAAATGGGGAAGTGGTAAAACTCATTTTTGGCAAAATAGAATTCAAACGGCTTTAAATGGTGACGATAAAAAAATACCAAATCATTATATAAGTCTTTATGGAAAAACTTCTATTGAAGAGATTAAGAATGAAGTGTTTTTAAAAATATTTGAGGGTATGGATATTTTTAAAATTGATGACAAATCTGTTAACTTAGCAAAAAACACAGCAAATCTTATTGCTGATTTTACAAAAACAGTAAGTGTTTTTGGAGTTAATTTAGATTTATCAAAAATAGTGGATAAATCATTTGAAAAATTAGAAAAAGTCAGAGAAGAACAGAAAGAAGAAAAAACAAAAGCATTATTAAATAGTGGAGCAATTATATGTTTTGATGATTTTGAAAGAAAATCAAAAGATATAGACTTAAATGATTTATTTGGATTTATAACTAATTTAACAATAGAATTTAAATCTAAAGTAGTAATTATTTTAAATGATGATGTTTTTGAGGGTGAAGAAAAAGATGTATTTTCAAGAGTGAAAGAGAAATCAGTATCTAAGTTTTTGAAATATGAGCCAAGCATTAGAGATTTATTTAAATCTATTATTTTCCAAAAAAATAGTGAAGAAAAATTTAAATATTCGATATTAAGAAAACATTTAAAAATTATTTTAAAAACTATAGAAGAAACGGAAGAGTTAAATGCAAGAATTTATATCCAAGTTTTAGATAATTTAGTTGAATGGATAGATAAAAAGCAAGAAAATAGTGATGAAGTATTAATATGTTTAATTTTGGTAAATATTAATTTTATTTTATATCATACAGTGTCAATTATTTATAGAATAAAAAATGTCAATGAAAAAGACATTAAATATTTAATAATAAAAGATTTTAACAATACTCTTTTATCAAATTATATAGGATTAAGTAAAATAAATTCCATAAAATATTATGATGAATTTTTACTTCAATTAAAAAATAGAATTTATGAAAGAGAAGAAAAAAGCTATGATACTAAAAATGATGTTCTTGTAAAAATTAAACCAAGAAATTTAACTAGATTAAGAATTAATGAAATAATTGATTTTATAGATAGTAATGAAATGTATTTGAAAAGTTTATTTTTTATAAATAAAAATGATATTTCAAAAAATGTAGATGATGAAACTTTCCAAAGAATCAATAACTTCATAGAGTCAGGAATCCTAATCAATGAATAATCTCTCAATCTTTGGAACTTCAAGCGATGCAGGAAAATCAACTATAACTTTCGTAATAGCAAAAATACTTCAAGATTTGGGATATAGTGTTGCCCCTTTTAAAGCACAAAATGTATCAAATAATTCTCATGTTTGTGATGATGGAAGTGAGATTGCTATTGCTCAGTATTTTCAAGCTGAGGTTTTGGGTGTGGAGACTTCTTATCATCTAAATCCAGTTTTACTAAAATCTGGTCGTGGAAGTTCTGCTTCACTTATCGTTGAGGGGAAAGTTGTTACCAACAAAGATGTTAGAGAATATTATAGGGATTTAGATTTGCTCAAACCTGCAGTTAAACGATGTTTTGATTATTTGGATGCCAAGTATGATTGTGTTGTTTGTGAGGGTGCTGGAAGTCCTGTTGAGCTTAATTTGATGGATAAGGATTTATCGAATATTTTTATCGCTACCCAATACAATACAAAAATCATTTTAGTAGCAGACATCGAAAAAGGGGGCGTGTTTGCTTCTATTTGGGGAGTTTATAATCTTTTGCCAGAGCATTTACGAAAAAATGTAATAGGTGTGATTGTCAATAAATTCAGAGGCGATTTATCACTTTTTGATGAGGGAATTAGAATTATAGAAGAGGATTTTAAAATCCCCGTTTTAGGTGTATTGCCTTATTTGCCTTTTAATCTTGGCTTTGAAGATAGTGCATCTTTGAAAAATTTTGTTCAGCAACCACGAAACAAAAAACTAGATATTGCAGTTATTGCATATCCATATATGAGTAATTACAATGATTTTGAACCATTGATTGCTGATGATGAGGTTTTTGTGGAGTTTGTGAGTTCTAATATTTCACTTGAAAAGTTTGATTTGGTGATACTTTCAGGAAGTAAACTTGTAATTAAAGATTTACTTTGGTTAAAAGAGACTGGGCTTTTTGAGCAAATTAAAGACTATAAAAAAGATATTTGTGCCATTTGTGGTGGTTATGAAATGATGTTTGAAAATCTTGAAGATATTTATGCCTTAGAAAATGAAGAGCCTTTAAAGGAAGAGGGTTTTGCTTTTATTCCTGATAATATCATTTTTGAAAAAGAGAAAATATTAGAGAAAAAAACTTATGATTTGTTTGATTGCAAAATTGATGGTTTTGAAATACATCACGGAATTAGCAAACTTTATCCTCTTTCTTTTGAAAAAGAGAATTTCAAAGGTACTTTTGTACATCAAATTTTTGATAACAATGAGTTTAGAACAAAATATTTTAAATCAATAAAAGCAAATTATATAGGTTTTGATTTTCAAGAGTATAAGAAAAAAACAGTGGATAATTTTATCTCTACTCTAAAATCAAAACTTGATGTAGAACATTTAATAAGAAGCATAAACTAAAGCGTTTTTGCTTTTTTGATGATGCTTTTTATCATATTGGTAAATACAAAATAGTGTAAAGGAACCAAGGCATACCAATATAATCGCCCTAAAACTCCTTTGGGATAAAAATAGGCACTTTGGATGAGTTTGTTCTCTTTGATTTTAAATTCAAGCCAAGCCTCTCCTGGAAGTTTCATTTGGGCGTAGAGTAAAAGCCTTTCATTCTCTTTTAAATCCACCACTTTCCAAAAATCCAAACAATCGCTAATTCTTAAATCGCATTGGCTTCTTCTTCCTCTTTTTAGCCCAACACCACCAATGAGTTTATCGATGATTCCTCGTATTTCCCATAAAAAGTCAAAGTCAAACCAACCATTTTCACCGCCTAAACCAATAAACGATTGATACACTTTTGAAGCCTCTATAGTTGAAATATCCAGTTCTTTTCTGTCAATAAAAATGGCTTTAGAAATATCATTTTGAGCGTTTTGTTCCCAAATGCCATCGCCTTTGTCATTCCATCGGCTGACGACTTGATTTTCTTCTATCTCTTTAATTGCATTTGAAACAGCATCTTCGTAAGAGATGGGAATGATATTGGGGAAATATTTTTTTGCATGGTCATTTTGAATAATAACTTCTGATTTAAGCCCTTCAATCAGCGCTTTTGCAACGGTAAAAGGAACGGGGGTAAAAAGATTGAGCCAATATGAAGAGAGATTGATGCTCATAAAAGGCAAGGTAATTAAATATCTTTTGAGTCCTAACACCTTTGCCGTTTTTAACATCATATTTTTATAACTGAGTTGTTCACTTCCAATATCTACAACTAAATTCTCTTTGACGTCCAAATACAAAGCGTTGTACAAATAGGACAATACATCGGCTACTGCAATGGGTTGGGCTTTGGTATTGACCTATTTTGGGGTTGTCATAATAGGCAGTTTTTCAGTTAGATTTCTAATAATCTCAAAACTTGCACTTCCAGAACCAATAATTACTCCCGCACGAATCCAAATGGTTTGCACCTTTTCATTGGAACTTAAAATCTCACCCGTTTCAATTCGACTGAGTAAATGTTCACTGGTGTGCTCATCTTTGACGCCCAAACCACCTAAGTAAATCACTCTTTTAACGCCACATTCACATGCAATATCCAAAAAGTTTTGAGCCGATGTTTTGTCCAAATCTTTATAGTTTTCACTGCTCAAAGAGTGAATAAGATAATACGCCACATCAATGCCTTTGAGTGCCTCTTTGAGTGATTCTTTGTTAAAAGTATCCCCTTGAGTTATCTCTATTTGGTTTTTGCTATCGGCTGAAATGCTTTTTTTATTTCGCACCAACAAGCGAAGTTGAATGTTTTTATCTTCAAGCAATTTTTCTTTGAGTCTTCTTCCAATATAACCAGTAGAACCAGTGAGCAAAACTTTCATAAGTAAATTCCTTTTATTAAAGTAATGCTACTATTGCATTGAATAAATTATAACATTAATTTAAAAATAAGAGTCTAAGGATGTGCACGTTCAATGTTTTTTGATGTAGCAATAATTGCATATATAATTGATAAATTTTTTGGAGAGTTTGAAAAGATTAAATTTCTAAAACATCCTATTATTTTTATGGGAGAGTACATCTCTTGGTTTGAGAAGAAGTTTTATCAAGATTCGATTGTCAGAGGTTTCTTTTTGATGATTTCTTTACTTTTTACTGTTTTTATTGTTGTTTATATGTTTTCATTTATAGATAATATTTTTATTCAAGGATTTCTAGCTTCTTTTACACTATCTTCTAAAATGCTTTATGATGCGGTTAAAGACGTAGTATCCAATGAGGACATTCAAAGCAAACGATCAAAAATTGCTATGCTAGTCAGCAGAGATACGTCAGATTTAAGCCAAAGCGATGTCAATAAAGCCGCCATTGAAACCTATGCAGAAAATTTAAGCGATGGCGTGATTGCACCACTTTTTTATCTTGTGTGTTTTGGAGTTGTGGGGGCATATTTGTACAAAGCCATTAACACCCTTGATTCAATGGTAGGATACAGAACACCAAAGTATGAAAAGTTTGGAAAGTTCAGTGCCAAACTTGATGATGTGGCAAACTATATTCCTGCACGAATCACAGCTTTACTGATTGCCCTTTTATTTTTATCCAAAGAGGCTTTTTGGAAGTTTTACACTTTTGGCAAACATCATGAAAGCCCCAATGCAGGACTTCCCATTGCTTCTATGAGTTTGAGTTTGGGTATTGCTTTAGGAGGGGCAACATCCTATTTTGGGAAAATAAAGAAGAAACCCTATTTTGGACTTGGACGAAAAGAAATCACGCAAGAGGATTTGCAAAAAGCATTGACTTTACAAAGCAAATTAGATATTTTTATTATTCTATTTTTAATCGTTTTTGCTACAATGACCTAAAAAATTAAAGGACACAGATGTTTGATGACACATTGGATTTAACCAAATTTAGAACAACCCTGAAAAAAGTCATAGAAAATATTGAGAGTTTAGAAAATATTGAACTTGATGGATTAAAAGATGAAATTGAAGCAGCGTTTGAAAACTACAATTATGATGGCGAAGATGCCATTACGTTTTGTGAAAAATGGGAAAATTTGGAAAACGGTAAAACCTACGAAGTGTGTGTCGGTATTGATCATGAAGATGCCTATGAACTTACCGTGCATTTAGAGGTGAACGAAAACAAAGCAACGGTGCTTAAGGTCTTATGATTTTCAAAAGTAAATGGCTTTATAACGGCTCGATTGTTATAACCATTGCTTTTGGTTTGGTGTTGATTTATTTGGTTTATAATGCTTTTTTTATTGTTAAAAACCAGTTTATCAATGTGGCGGGCGCAACGTATGTGAATCAAGTTAAAAACGATGTGTATGTTCAAGAATTGGCACTACAACTCACCCAAAACTGCACGACTTCTTTGTGTGAAGTGCAACAAATGTTGGATTTTGTTACCACTATTCCGTATGTAGTTAATCCTTCGGTTTCACGAAGTCCGCAAAATACCGTCAAACAAAATTTTGGTGATTGTGATGATAAAAGTAATTTACTGATTTCTTTGCTCCATAGCCAAGGATTGGAAAGCTATTTTGTCTTAGTGCCGCAACATATTTTTGTGATTGTACACCTCAATGAGAGTAGATTAAAGAACAAAAAAGGGCTTTATCTTAATGGAAAGAAATACTATATTTTAGAAACAACGGCAAAAAATTCAAAAGTAGGCTTTCCTTTAAAACAACCATTAAGCAACATTCAAGGGGTGATTGAGCCATTTAAAAACAAGGCTTTAAAAATTGAGACCTTAGAGTACAAGGAGTAATATGAGTTATAAAGAGTGGTTTGATGCTCATGCTAAAAAACATGCCCAAATTCTTGAAAAACTAGACGACAAAACCGATGATGAAATGATTGAGTATTTTGATTTTGATAATATGAAAGAAAAAGAACCCGATTTTTGTCCGTTGTATACACAAAATAAAAAATGCCACGACATGGAAAAACTCAATTGCTATTTGTGTGCTTGTCCCAATTTTAGATTTAACGATGAGGGATTTAAACAAGTTGAAGACAAAACCCTTTATTCATTTTGCAGTATTAACTCTAAAGATGGCGCACAATTTCTAGGAGAAAATTATATTCACCAAAATTGTGCGGGATGTCAAGTTCCTCATAAAATAGAGTATATTAAAAGCCATTTTAACCGAAATTGGAAAATTATTATGAAAGAGGTTTTACCTAAGATTTGAAATGAATGGTGAAAATATTTTGCCCGTTTTGG
>JBAYZM010000039.1:0-13621 GCA_041672515.1 Arcobacteraceae bacterium | reverse complement strand
CGGATCATTTACCCCTTGTTGCCTCTTTTACGACTTCAAAATATGAAACACCTAAAAAATCACAAAAACCCAAAAATATCTCTTCGATTTATGATTTAGATACCTTAGATGAACCTCTTGTTTTAAAAGATGTAATGGTCATTTATAAAGAGGGAAACAGTGCCATTTTAAAGCAAAAAAATGACCGTGCAATTTATGCTTACAATTGTGCGAGCAGTTTACAACTGGGATATTCGTACGATATTAGTATTCAAGAGCTTAAAAATCATTTTGGACTTCAAGAGATAACTCAATTAAAAAGCTTAAAAAAACACGCTAAAGAGGAGAATATCAAACGCTACTATGTGGATGCAACATTGATTGATTTATCTGATTTACACTATCAAAATGAAATCATTACCAACCTTACTGGCATCTATGAAAACGGCTATATTTACCTTATGTATAATCAAAAACAAAAAATAAGGTTATATGCCAAAGACAAAGCCCTTTTACCCCAAAACGGACAAAAAGTCACTGTCGTATCGGGACATTTAGGATTGTACAAATCCAATGCCCAAATAATCATCTATAAAAAAAGTGATATTCGTGTTAATTAAATCCATTTTTACCAACAGCAGTGGGATTTTAGTTTCCAGACTGACTGGCTTTTTAAGAGATGTTTTAACTGCCTCAATTTTAGGAGCCAATATCTTTTCAGATATCTTTTTTATTGCCTTTAAAATACCCAACTTATTCAGAAGCATTTTTGCCGAAGGCGCTTTTACCCAAGCTTTTATTCCTGCTTATGCGCGAACCAAACACAAAGTACGTTTTACCTCGGTGGTTTTTTTACAATTTTTAGCTTTTATTCTTTTTTTATCCCTCTTAGTGACCCTCTTTTCACACGTCCTTACCAAAGCCCTTGCTTTAGGGTTTGATGATGCCACAATAGATTTAGCAGCACCTTTGGTTGCAATTAACTTTTACTATTTGCCCATTATTTTTGTGGTCACTTTTTTAGCCGCTTTGTTGCAGTACAAACACCATTTTGCCACAACAGCATACTCAACGGCTTTGTTAAATTTAGCACTCATTGGTGCATTACTGATTTCACACAATATGGACAAATATACCATTACGTACTATTTAAGTTACGGGGTAATTGTAGGTGGATTGTTGCAACTTTTTGTGCATCTTATTGCCATAAAACAAAAAAATTTGTTCAAAGCTTTTAATTTTAAAGATTTAAAAAAAAGCTCAACGGAAAAATTTTATAAAAACTTCTTAAGTTCCACCATGGGTTCTTCAACCAACCAATTAGTTGCCTTTGTAGACACCTTATTGGCATCTTTTTTGGTTGCAGGCAATATCTCCTACTTGTATTACGCCAATCGAGTTTTTCAACTTCCTTTGGCTTTATTTGCCATTGCAACGTCCATTGCCCTTTTTCCCATGGTTGCACGTGCGATAAAAAACAACGAAGAGAATAAAGCCTTACAACTCATGCGTAAATCATTTTTAATTTTATTGGGAGTTTTAACTGTTTCAGCGGTTATTGGAATCGTTTTTGACCATTTTATTATCGAACTTCTTTTCCAAAGAGGAGCTTTTACTCAAGAAGATACTCAAAATACCGCTCTTATTTTAAGTATGTATTTAATAGGTCTGCTTCCTTATGGTTTGGCAAAAATATTTTCACTGTGGTTGTATTCCAATAACCAACAATTTATCGCCGCCAAGATTTCAATGAAAGCCCTACTGTGCAATGTTATTTTTTCACTTATCTTAATTGTACCATTTGAAGCGGCTGGATTAGCCTTATCCTCCACACTAAGCGGGTTTATTTTATTTTTCTTAACCATAAAAGAGTTTGGCTTTAAACGCTTTTTTATTCTCATAAAAGGCTAAATTTATAAGTTTTGGATATAATAATACCCTTTTAACAGACAACTTCAAGGGCCATTAATGAAAAACTTTTTTAAGCAATATCTTCCCTATTATAAAAATTATGTGCAAAAATTTATTTTTGCCTTTATTGGGATGGTATTAGTCGCAGTGGGGTCAAGCGGTACTGCTTATGTGATTCAACCCCTTCTTGATAAAATCTTTATTGCCAAAGATGCACAAATGCTTCAAATCCTTCCTTTTGTGGTGGTTGCTTTGTATTTTGCAAAAGGTTTTGGTGGTTTTATTCAAGCCTATTATATCTCTTACATTGGGCAAGATATTATTCGTTTGGTACGCGATAAATTATTACGCCATATTCTGACATTAGACATGGATTTTTTCCAAAAAAAACACGGTGGTGAACTGATTTCACGAATAACCAATGATATTAATAAAATCCAAAGTGCCGTTTCTAACCAAATCGCTGAGTTTATTCGAGAAATTTTAACCATTATTGCGCTGGTGGGGATTGTTATTTATCAAAGTCCCGAACTTGCTTTTTATGGCTTAGTGGTTATGCCCATTGCCGTGTATCCGCTTTCACGATTGGCTAAACGAATGAAAAAACTCTCCTTTAGAGCACAAGAATCTATTTCGGATATTACCTCTCATTTGAGTGAAATATTTAATAATGTGGAAATAATAAAAGCCAATACCACAGAAAAACTGGAAAATGAAAAGTTTGCTTCACACAATAAAAATTTCTTTGAAATCAACATGAAAGCAGTTAAAACCAATGAATTGGTTTCTCCATTAATGGAAACATTAGGTGCATTTGCAGTGGCTGCGGTTATTATTATTGGAGGGCAACAAGTCATTGATGGACATTTGACCGTGGGTTCTTTTTTCTCTTTTATGGCAGCCCTTTTTATGTTGTATACGCCCATTAAGCGGCTTTCATCGTTGTACAATAAAATGCAAGAAGCCTTGGCTTCCAATGAAAGAATCAATGAAATAATGGCATTAGAATCAACTATTCCAACCGGAAACAAAGCTTTTCCAGAACAATTAAATCAAATTAGTTTAAAAAATGTTGTTTTAAAATACGACGATAAAATAGCCTTAAACAATATTAATTTAGACGTAAAATTGGGTGAAACCATTGCACTAGTTGGTGACAGCGGTGGAGGAAAAAGCTCACTGGTCAACTTAATTCCACGATTTTATGAAGCGTTTAGTGGGGATATTGTATTTAATACTCTTCCTATTAAAGAGTTGGATATTCAAAATTTACGACAAAATATTTCTATTGTCACCCAACGTGTTTATATTTTCAACGACACCATTGCTGCGAATATTGCCTATGGAAATGAGATTGATGAACAAAAAGTCATTGATGTTTTAAAACAAGCCCATGCCTATGATTTTATTATGAAATTGCCACAAGGTATTTATTCCAAACTCGATGAATTTGGTACAAATTTAAGTGGAGGACAACGGCAAAGAATAGCCATTGCCAGAGCCTTGTACAAAAATCCAAAAATACTCATTTTAGATGAAGCCACATCGGCATTAGACAATGAAAGCGAATCGATTATTTCAGAAGTCATTGAAGAGATCAGCAAAGATAAAATTACCTTTATCATTGCCCACCGATTAAGTACAATTAAACATGCCAATAAAATTGCTGTGTTTAAAGACGGCCATATTGTTTGTATGGGAAGTGAAAAAGAGTTAAGAAGCAATTGTGAAGAGTATCAACGCCTGCACAATCTTGGAAATATTTAATGCTTGAAATATTAAGTTACAATATTAAGATTGTTTCAAAAAGATTTAGATAAAATGCTGAAATTTTAAAAAAGGTACCCCATTTGTGTAATTATGATTCACTGAAAAAAATACTGTTTATGTTTGAACCCGAAACCGCTCACTCTTTGGGAGAAGTAGCGTTAAAGCTTTTGCCGTATATTAGCCCTTTAAACAACTATATGATTAAAAAGAATTTTATTGTCGATTATAAATTGCAACAAGATATTTTAGGAATAACCTTTCAAAATCCTGTTGGTTTGGGAGCGGGGTTTGATAAAAATGCCACAATGGTCAACGCCATGATGGCATTGGGATTTGGATTTACCGAAATTGGAACCATGACACCAAAACCGCAAGAAGGCAATGCAAAACCTCGATTATTTCGACATAAAGAAGAAAAATCGCTCCAAAATGCCATGGGTTTTAACAACGAAGGAAGTGCGGTTGTCGCAAAAAATCTCTCAAGTGTTTATCCCAATACCATTCCAATAGGTGCAAATATTGGTAAAAATAAAAACACGTCACAAGAAGATGCGTTAAACGACTATAAAATCTTAATTGAAAAATTTAAAGACATCAGCGATTATTTGGTGATTAATATTTCAAGCCCCAATACACCAAATTTACGGGATTTGCAAAATGAGAAGTTTATTACAGAACTTTTTACTATGGCAAGAAGTTTAACCGCAAAACCTATTTTTCTTAAAATTGCTCCGGATATGGAAGCCAATGTTGCTATAGATTTATGTAAAACAGCTGTAAACAGTGGTGCGAGTGGAATCATTGCCACCAATACAACGATTGATTATTCTCTCGTCAAAGAGCCAAAAGAGATTGGGGGAATTTCAGGAGCGGTGCTTGCCCCTAAATCGTATGAACTTTTTAAGGCAATAGCCCAAGAACTGTTTGGAAAAACCATTTTAATTAGCGTGGGTGGAATCAATAATGCACAAGAAGCGTATAAGCGGTTAAAAGCGGGAGCTTCTTTGGTGCAATGTTATTCTGGTTTGATTTTTGAAGGTCCTTCAATGGTTCGTAAAATTAACACAGGAATATTAGAACTGATGGAAAAAGATGGCTTTAAAACCATTCACGACGTCATTGGTTCAGATTTAAAATAAAGAGGAAATGAAAAATACAATGATTAAAACAATACAAACATTTTTCATTTTTCATTTTTCATTATTAATAATTTTTTCAGGAGATTTAATGAGCAACAGCTTGCCAAAATACAGTACAAAAACATTAGAAAACGGGTTACAAATTATTGCCATTCCTATGAAAAATGGCACCAACGTTGTCACTACGGATATTTTTTATAAAGTAGGAAGCCGAAATGAAATTATGGGAAAATCAGGGATTGCCCATATGCTTGAACACTTAAATTTTAAATCAACCAAAAATTTACAAGCCGGTGAGTTTGATGAAATTGTCAAAGGGTTTGGAGGAGTAAATAATGCTTCCACTTCATTTGATTATACGCACTATTACATTAAATCCAGCAGTCAAAACATGGATAAATCTTTGGAACTTTTTGCCGAGTTAATGCAAAATTTAACCCTAAAAGATGAAGAATTCCAACCCGAACGTGATGTTGTTGCAGAAGAGAGACGTTGGCGTACAGATAACAATCCCATGGGATATTTGCAATTTAGATTGTTTAATAATGCCTTTATGTATCATCCGTATCATTGGACACCGATTGGTTTTTCAAGCGACATTCAAAACTGGAGTATCGAAGATATTAAAGATTTTCACAGCACATACTATCAACCGTCCAATGCCATTGTCATTGTAGCAGGAGACATTGAAGAAGAAGCCGTTTTCAGCAGCACGGAAAAATATTTTAAAGAGATTCAAAACAGCAAAACCATTCCAAAAAGCATTCACACCGTTGAACCCAAACAAGATGGAGAAAAACGAGTTACCATTTACAAAGATTCACAAGTTCAAATGTTAGCCATGGCGTATCATATTCCTAATTTTGAACACGAAGACCAAACGGCACTTTCTGCACTGAGTGAACTCTTTAGCAGTGGAAAAAGCTCATTGTTGCACAAAGTTCTAGTCGATGAAAAACAGATGGTCAACTCGGTGTATGCATATAATATGGATTTAAAAGACCCCGGTGTTTTTATGTTCATGGCAGTATGTAATCCTGATGTTAAAGCCAAAGAAGTTGAAAAAGAGATTTTAAAACTCATCGAAGAGGTCAAAGCAGGCAAAGTTAAAAAAAGTGAACTCGAAAAAATCAAAATCAACACCAAAGCCGATTTTATTTTCTCATTGGAAAGTTCAAGTGACGTGGCATCGTTGTATGGAAGTTACTTTGTACGAGACAATATTCAACCATTGTTTGAGTATGAACAAAATATTGAGAAACTGCATGTCAATGATTTAGTGGAAGTTGCCAAAAAATATTTGGTGAAAGAAAATTCCACTACGGTTATTTTGAAAAAGGAAAAGTAGGCATGGAAGAATTGACCATCACAAAAATGGAGTTTGGAGAAAAACCTGAATTTTCTCTTCCAAAACCTATTTTTTTGGAAGAGTTAAAAGAAGAAGGGTTAGTTAAACTCTTTAATGATTTTTATGATTTGCTCACAGAAAGCGATATTGCTAACTTTTTCCCACAAGAACCCGAAGAATTAGCTAAAGTTAAAGCACACAATGTCAAGTTTTTTATAGAAGCGTGTGGTGGACCTAAACATTACAGTAACACCGTGGGACATTTTGATATGGTAAAAGCACATGAACCCTTTTCAATTACACCCAAAGCACGAACCGAATGGTTAGGTTGCATGCAACAAATTTTAGAAAAAACCTCTATTTCTGATGAAGCAAAACAAAGTTTTTGGAACTATTTAGAAGTTTTTTCTAAACATACCGTCAATGTGAATACAGGGATTGATTTACCTGAAAATATAGTAAAAGTTTAAAAAGGATATACATGAATAATATAGTAGGTGCAATGACAGCATTAATCACTCCGTTTAAAAATGGTAAAGTGGATACTGCTTGTTATGAGAGTTTAATTAAAAGACAAATTGCACAAGGAATTGATGCCGTTGTTCCTGTTGGAACCACAGGAGAAAGTGCCACACTCAGTCATGCTGAACACAAAGAGTGTATTGAAATAGCCGTAGCTGTTTGTAAAGGAACGCATGTAAAAGTTATAGCAGGAGCTGGTTCAAATGCGACACATGAAGCGTGTGATATTGCCAAACATGCGCAAGCCGTTGGAGCACATGGTTTACTCTCCGTTGCACCTTATTATAATAAACCGACTCAAGAAGGTTTATATCAACACTATAAAGCCATTGCAAGTTCAGTAGAAATTCCATTTATGTTATACAATGTACCAGGAAGAACGGGTGTGGATATTGAAGCACAAACAGCGATTCGATTGTTTGATGACATTCCCAATATTTATGCCATTAAAGAAGCCACAGGTAGTTTAGAAAGAGCCATACAATTGCTTTCACAACGACCCAACTTTTGTGTCATTTCAGGCGATGACGCCATTGATTTTCCCATGCTTTGTAGTGGAGCATCAGGAATTATTTCAGTCACAGCCAATTTACTGCCCAATTTAAAAAGTCAATTGGTACACAGTGTTTTTGAAGGTGATTTTAAAACAGCAAAAGAGATCAGCAATCAACTTTATCCTATTAATACGGCACTTTTTTGTGAAAGTAACCCTATTCCCATTAAAGCAGCCATGTATTTAGCCGGATTGCTTGAGACGTTGGAGTACCGATTGCCATTAACAGCACCAAGCAGCGCAACGATGAAAAAATTAGAAGATATATTAAAAAATTACGAGGTAAAAAAATAATGCAAGGTCAAACATTAGTCATTTCAGGAGCTACTAAAGGAATTGGAAGAGCAACGGCGTACAGATTTGCTAAAGAGGGTGTAAATATTGCATTTACCTACAACTCAAATGAACAAATTGCTCTTGAAATGGTAGAAGATTTAGAAAAAAATTACAACGTTAAAGCCAGATGTTACGCGTTTAATATTTTAGAACCCGAAAACTATAAAGAGCTGTTTGAAAAAATCGACGAAGATTTTGACAGAGTAGATTATTTTGTTTCCAATGCCATGATTTACGGTCGTGCCGTTGTTGGTGGGTATGGACGATTTATGAAACTTAAGCCAAAAGGCTTAAACAACATCTACACAGCTACGGTTAATGCTTTTGTATGTGGAGCTCAACAAGCTGCTAAACGTATGGAAAAACAAGGTGGTGGTGCCATTGTGAGTTTAAGCAGTACAGGGAATTTAGTTTATATTGAAAACTATGCAGGGCATGGTACCAATAAAGCTGCGGTTGAAGCCATGGTGCGATATGCCGCAACTGAATTGGGAGAAATGGGTATTCGAGTCAATGCCGTTTCAGGTGGTCCTATTGAAACAGATGCGTTGCGAGCATTTACGAATTATGAAGAAGTTAAGCAAAAAACAGCCGAACTTTCACCTTTAAATCGAATGGGACAACCAGAAGATTTAGCCAATGCGTGTTATTGGTTATGCACCAAAGAAGCTTCTTGGATAACAGGACATACGCTTATTGTTGATGGTGGAACAACCTTTAGATAATGAAAAAAGCACTTAATACGCCCAATATTTTAGCTCTTTTTAGAATTGCCTTAGCACCGCTTATGTTGTGGTTTTTAGTTGATAGAGCCAATCCACTTTTTGCTGCTTGGCATCCCAGTTGGTTGGATTATTTTGCAGGATTACTTTTTGTCATTGCTTCGGTGACTGACTTTTTTGATGGATATATTGCGCGAACTTGGAATCAAATGACCAAATTGGGTTCTATTTTAGATCCACTTGCGGATAAAATGCTCATGCTTGCAGGATTTTTGGGATTAGTACTCATCGACAGAGCCAATGTTTGGGCAGTATTTTTGATTTTATCACGGGAATTTTTTATTACGGGACTTCGTGTCATGGCAGTGGCTGAAGGAAAAGACGTCGCTGCTTCCATGGCAGGAAAAATCAAAACCGTGGTACAAATGATTGCCATTGGATTTTTAATTATGAATTGGCCTTTTGCAACACTGCTCCTTTGGGTTGCCGTTGCATTGACATTGTATTCAGGATATGAATATACAAAAGAATATTTTAAAGGTTAACATTTGGGTTTAATTACTTTTTTACTCGTACTGTCTGTTTTAGTTTTCATTCATGAATTGGGACACTTTTTAGCGGCTCGTTTTTTTGGAGTTACGGTACACACTTTTTCCATTGGTTTTGGAAAACGACTCATTTCCAAAGAATACAAAGGAACAACGTGGCAATTTTCACTTATTCCTTTGGGTGGTTATGTCAAAATGAAAGGGCAAGATGACAGCAACCCTGCGTTAGTTGAAAGTGGCGATGATTCGTATAACACCAAAAAACCATGGCAACGTATTATTATTCTTTTTGCCGGTCCTTTTGCTAACTTTGCTTTGGCTGCTGTTTTATACTTTTGTATTGCTCTTTTAGGAAGTAATTCACTCTCACCTACCATTGGTAAAATAGTGGAAAACTCCCCTGCTTTTATAGCAGGATTACAAGTCAATGATGAAATTATCCGAATTAATGATAAAGAGATTAAAACGTGGGATGATGTAGGAAATACCATTCGTAACTCACAAAGTGCTTTACAATTTTATGTCAAACGAGATAATTTAGTGCGTACTTTTATCATTAGTCCACAACTGGCTGATTCTGAAAATATGTTCAATGAAAAAATCAAAAAAAGAATGATAGGCATTGCACCCGCTCCTAAAATTGTGACCATTTATCACAATCCCATTGAAGCGATTGGATATGCCTATTCCACAACCATTGAGTCCTCTAAAATGATTTTTCAAGGGGTTCAAAAACTCATTCAAGGCATTATTCCAAGCAGTGAAGTCGGTGGTGTAATTACCATTGGAAAAGTGATTTCAGATGCTTCGCAAACCAGTATTGTGGCACTTTTAACGATTACCGCACTGATTTCAGTCAATTTAGGTGTTTTAAATTTGCTGCCAATTCCTGCTCTTGATGGTGGACATATTATGTTTAATCTGTATGAAATGATTACACGACACAAACCAAGTGACCGTGTTTTTATGATATTAACGATTGCCGGTTGGGTCATATTGGGTTCACTTATGCTGTTGGGAATTTTCAACGATATTACTCGATTAATGCAAGGATAAGGCATGAATAAAGAACAAGCCATTACTAATTTAGACTCTGTCATTGCCCGTGTAGAAAAAGCCCGATTGGGATTGAGTCATCATCATATTGTTAAAATCATAGGTATCAGTAAATACTCAACTTCTGCGGATGTTAAAACTCTTTATGAAGCCGGACAAAGAGCTTTTGGTGAAAATAAGGTACAAGATTTAAAACAAAAAAGCCAAGAACTCGAAGAGTTACCTTTGGAGTGGCATTTTGTCGGACGCCTGCAAAGCAATAAAATCAATAATTTAATTGACGTAAATCCTACTTTGATTCAAAGTTTAGACTCTTTGGAGTTGGCACTTGAACTTCAAAAAAAACTTTTGGCAAAAAATAAAACTCTGTCGTGTTTGTTGCAAATTAATTCAGCGTATGAAGAGAGCAAAACAGGTGTTATGCCAGAAGTTGCCATCCAAACATACAAAACCATTCAATCAAGCTGTCCCAATATCAAACTTAAAGGTGTTATGAGCATTGGAGCCCATGTTGAAGATGCAACCGTTATCAAAAAAAGTTTTGAAACGACCAAAGCCATCTTTGATGAACTGCAACCTTTTGGAGCACTTTATTGCTCAATGGGAATGAGTGGAGATTTTGAGCTTGCCATTGCTTGTGGCTCCAATATGATTCGTGTAGGTTCTATTTTATTTAAATAAAGGATTTAAAGTGAAAAATGGTCTGCTTTTACTTTTTATAACACTGTTTTTCACGGCATGTGCGCCTAAAATTAGCATCAAATCTCTGCACTCTTCTCAACTGCATAATCCCAACATCAGACAGCTTGCCGTTTTAAATTTTAAAAATGACACCATTGGACAATCTTCAAGTGTGGAATCGTTGTTATCCAATTTAATCATCGAAAATAAGCCCTATTTTACACTTGTTCAACGTGAAAACTTAAATTTGATTTTAAACGAAAAAAAATTAAACGATTCGGCTTTAGTGGAAATTGATGATTTAAGTAATTTACGAGGATTAACCGAAGTAAAAACCTTTTTATTGGGGGACGTTATTCACTCAACAATGTACCAAAAAGTCTATTATAGAACAGAAAAAAACTATCAGCAATGTTTAGAATACAACAAAAACAAACAATGCATTCGTTTCCCCATTGTCTATACACGATGTCAAACCAACGATTACAGCGTTCAAACGCAAATAAAACTGGTGGAGATTATAACCTCTGATATTCTGTTTTCACAAACCTACACAGAAAGTGATTCCATTACCTATTGCAGTATGAACAGCAACTATTTTCCTTCAAAACAAGAGCACAATGCCTATTTAGCACAGCTTATTGCCCAACGCATTTTAAAAGATATTGCCCCACATTATGTTACGTTTAAAGTGGCATTATTGGAAGATTTGGATATTTATACGACAAAAGAGGTGGTTCAACAGTTTGAAAATGCACTTGAACTTTTGAAACAAGGGCGATTTGATAAAGCGCAAGGATTGCTCGAAGATCTTAACAATAAAATGCACGCGGAAAGTTATGTCATTTTATACAATTTGGCGCTGTGTTACGAAGCGTTAAATCAAATTGAACATGCCCACTTGTTGTATCAAAAAGCCGAAGATATTTCATTAAAAAAAGAGATTGTTGAAGAGATTTCTGAAGCAATTGTCAGAACCGCCAAAAATATTGAAGAGTACAAGAAAGCAAATAAACTTTTAAATTATTAGATTGTCGTATAAAGATAACCTTTATATAAACTTAAAATAATGATTTTTTTGTAAGAAAAAAAATGCTAAAATCCCATACAGTATTTTCTATACTGGTTTAATAAAGGTTTATATATTATGAAAAATATTCAAGACATTGAGAATTGGTTAAATAGTTATTCAATCAACAACTTTACAGTGTCAAATGATTTTCAAGTTAGCGTTTATGGAAGCGTTAATTTAAAAGGCAAATTAAAAACTAAAAGATTACCCATTGAATTTAAACTGGTCGATGGTTATTTTGATATCAGTGATAATGGGTTAGTTACTCTCGAAGGCTGCCCAGGACAAGTCACAAAAGATTTTAACTGCTCTCACAATAAACTCGAAACACTTTTTGGAGCACCTACAAAAGTAGGTGATTTTGATTGTTCGTTTAATAAACTCAAAGATTTATCCTATGGTCCCAAAGAAGTATTAGGATATTTTAATTGTTCTAACAATGAATTGGTCTCTATAAAAGGAAGCCCTCGAACGGTCAAAGGTTATTTTAAATGTTCCAATAATCAAATTGCCTCATTACGAGGTGGACCTAAATACATAGAGGGATATTTTGATACCTCGTGCAACAGCTTAGAAACGCTTTATGGCGGACCCATTACCGTTGGGCAAGACTATTTTTGTTATTGGAATAAACTCAAAGATTTAAACTCTTTGGCCGATGAAATTGGTTGGGATTTAGTGACTGATTTTAGACTCAATCACCTTCAAAGTAGTTTTGATGAAGAAAAACGAACATGGCGATACAAAGGGCAAGATGTTATTGCTCACGTTTATAAACCCGTAGTTGCCCTAACCAACAAACAAGATATTTCAAAATGGCTGGATAAATACAATGTCAAGAATTATCGAATCTTAGATGATATGTCTGTCAATGTTGATGGTCATGTCCGTTTGGCTGACCGACTCGCCAATCTTTCAAAACTTCCATTGAGTTTTAATGAAGTTGAAGGCGATTTCGATATCAGTGACAATGAGTTAATTTCGCTTGAAGGGTCACCCAGAAAAGTAGGTGGAAACTTTTTAGCGTTTAAAAATGAGATCTCTTCACTCAGAGGTGGTCCCAAAGAAGTTGGAAAAAGTTTTATTGTTTTACGTAACAATATCACCACGTTAGAGTATTCTCCGTCCATTGTAAAAGAAGATTTTATTTGTTCCCATAACCCACTCACCAGTCTTGAGGGAATGATTTCAGTACAAGGTTCTGTTTTTGCAGGCGTATCTATCTCTTCGGTGAAAGCACAAGAGTTTGTCTATAATGGGGTTAAAACTTTTAAGTACCCAGGTATTGCCGTTATGGAGTATTTGGATAAAGAGTATATTGCCTTAACACAAGAAGAACTTAATTTTGAGAAAACCAAAAAAAACTTGCAAAATGTTATTAGCAAAATGATAACCAACGGAAGTTTAAGTAAAGAGATGATTAATGAAACTCTCATTAAGAATTTAGCCAAATACAAACTTTTCACCTTAAAAGACAAAGTGCTTTTAATCAAAAATCCGCCTGAACCTAAAGATGATAATAAAGAATTAAGTGAAACAGAGATTCGTAAATTGGTCTTTGATACCGAAATTTAAACCGTGAGTGGAAAACAGTAAGTGATGAGTAGAAATTACTACTCACTTCTTACCTCTTACTTCTTCTTACTTCTTCTTACTTCTCACTTTTTAAGCAATTCTTAAATTGCGTAAGCTCTTCTTCAATACTTGGCACTCTCATAAAATGTTCACCGATTAAAAAAGCATCTGCCCCAATTGAACTTAACCGTTTAATGGTTTGTACATCACTGACACCACTTTCAGCCACAATAATTTTGCCGTTGGGAATCATGGGAATGAGTTTATCACATAAGCTCATATCCATTTCAAAACTTTGTAAATTTCTGTGGTTAATACCAATAATATTGGCACCACATTTCATGGCTTTGGTTAAATCTTCCACATCGTGAATTTCAACTAAGACTTCTAATCCAACGTGCAACGCATA